>JAILPG010000180.1 GCA_024699595.1 Lachnospiraceae bacterium
CGAAATACCGCAGATGGTGCAAATACGGGTGCAGGTCAGTCCGCAAAGACCGGTTCCCTTGAAAAGAGGATAAAAGATAAGAAGAAGCTTGCAGAAGAGCTGTCGATCGGAGAGATAACCTTAACAGATATCATCAAGGAACTTGACAAGCCTGCAAGGGATCCGAGAGAAGACATGCCAAAACCCATCCTTCGCTCTGATGTCCTTGAGATGAAGGACTTAAAGCCCGGAATGATACTTAAGGGCACGGTAAGAAACGTTATAGATTTCGGTGTGTTTGTGGATATAGGCGTACATCAGGACGGCCTCGTACATATATCGCAGATCACGGATAAATACATAAAGCATCCGCTTGAGGCGGTATCCGTAGGCGATATCGTCGAGGTAAAGATCCTTGATGTAAACATTGAGAAAAAGAGGATCTCGCTAACGATGAAGATCTGAGGAAACGCGTTATCCTGCGTTTCCCCGGTGTATCAGAAAGGCCGGTCAAAGCTAAGGCTATGGATACGGTAACCGGAACCCGCTTACGGGTACAGGATCTCTTCCTGCCTTGTCCCCTTGATTATCGGTGAGATCTTCTTATAGATCAGAAGAGTGATCAGGACATTTATCATTCCCTTTACAAAGGTGAAGGGAGCGTTAAAGATGACCAGACACTTGATAAGAGTGTCAGCCGAGGGCAGGATCGCCTGATACATCGAGATGATCGTCTCCATCGGCATAAAGGCCGTGTAGATCGGATAAGTGATAAAATAATTGGATGGAATGCTTATGAGTGCCATGGCAAGAGCTCCCAGGACAGAGCCTGTTATGGCATTCTTTTTTGTTTTTTTATGCTGATAAACGATTCCCGCTATAAAGACGAAAGTGGCTCCGATAATGAAGTTAGCCAGCTCGCCCACGCCGCCTGTTTTGGTAACGGTCAGATGCAGCAGGTTTTTTAACAGACAGATGAGCACCCCATATACCGGACCCATAGCGAATGAACCTATGAGAGCGGGAAGCTCCGAGATATCCATTTTTATAAATGAAGGGATCAGGGGTACGCTGAATTCCAAAAACATGATCACAAATGACAGAGCAGACAGCATCGCTGTTATCGTCATGAACCTGATGTTGATACGGGAACCGTTTTTCATAATTATCCTCCGGGCTCTTATGGACAAGGCGATCGCCTGTCTGAGCAGTGCAGCCGGTCTGAGAGTTTTCAAACCTGTGATTAACATTCTTCAAAATACTACCTAGACTTTCATATATTGTCAAGGGCGGCTCCCCACAGACATTCGCAAAACCGTCCGCTTCGCGTGCTTAAAGATTTGCTTCGCAAATCGTTTTGCTCAGGCCCAAAAATGACATAAGCAATTTGATGTGATATAATAAGTTGATAATTTGTGTGCAGGAGACTGTTGATGAAGAAGGTTCACATACTGCCCGTCATATATTTCTGTATATTTGTGATCGGGACAGGAATATTCAGCTGTAAAAATCTTGTGGATCATTATGTCAATGATACGCCTGACATGAATGAGTGGATACCGGAAAACGGAAGCAGGCTTGAGAGCGACATCGCAAACAATTTTTTTGCCCAGTTCAATTTTGTAAATCTTAACGGACTGATGGCAAAAATAATGGGCGTCCGCGAGTTAAACGGCGTTCTCAGGCTCGATAACGGATACCTTACGGAGACATCGCCGTATTTTGACGACGACATCCTGATACAGAATACGAACGGGATAATAGCTTTTAAGGATTACCTTGAAGCGCGCGGGATACCGTTTATTTTTACCATTACCCCGAACACCTCCGCAAAATACGACTCCAAGCTTCCGAACAATTATTTCGATTACGGCAATGAGAACCTTGACAGGATAGCCTCGGCCTTAAGGCGCGGCGGGGTGGAGGTCATTGATTTCAGGGATGAGCTATACGCAGACGGGATCGATGCCTACGACATGATGTATAAGACGGATCATCACTGGAACACAAGGATGGGCTTTTATGCATACACAAAGCTCTGCGATGCGCTTGTAGACAAGCTTTCGTGCGAGGTGGATCCGGTCGTAAGGGACATTGACAACTATAAGATCGAGACCTATAAAAAATGGCACCTTGGCTCAAGAGGGCAGCGGACGGGCAAATATTTCGGAGGGATCGATGATTTTGATCTGATAACTCCCGATTTTGACACCCATCTTGCCACTTATGACGGTGAAAAAGAGGGCGTGTTTAGAGGCCTTTTGGTCAATACGGATTCCCTGCAGAAAAAAGATCTTACGATCATGAGGGACGATATCAACCGCAGATCGACCTACGACAGGGTGCTCGAACAGTCCCAGGGGGATTTTGTAAATTTCAATTCCCACAATGACAAGAAGATCATGATGGTGACGGATTCCTTCGGAAAGGCGGTCTTTCCTTTCATGGAGATATCCTTTGCAAGGGTCAGATGGGAATACGGTCCGGTTGGAGGCGATGTAATAGATGAGTTTGCACCCGATGCGGTCATCATGATCTACGACCTGAGCCAGGATTTTCAGAGCTATCTGTTCGACTACGGATACGCGATGCAGTAAGGATAGAAAAATCATGGAAATAGAATTCGACGTACAGATGAATACGGGAAAAATATATGATTATATGCTGAGGCAGATATTTACGAGCTTTTCCGGCATCATGGGAGAGATCGTGGGACTCATGCTCATCGTTGGATTTTTCCTGTCGAAGAATTTTCTGTATCTGATAGCAGGCATCATCATCATCCTGTATCTGCCGGTAGCGCTGTATCTGCAGGCAAAAAAGCAGGCGTTAAGCCCTGCCTTCAAGGAGCCGCAGCATTACAGGCTTTCGGAGGAGGGCATAGAGATCACGGTACTCGGAGAGCACGACTCGGCTCCGTGGGAAGCGATATCAAAGGTCGTATCCACAGGAAAGAACCTGATCCTCTATACCAACAAGGTAAGAGCCACGCTGTTTCCCTTTGAGGATCTCGGGGAAAAAAAGAATGCAGTGATCGAAATGATATCCACCCATGTCGATCCGAAGAAGGTAAACATCAGGGTGTGACTAAAGAAAATGTCACAAAGTGACGATAGATATAGAAAGGGCTCTTTGTATGTTTATGCCCGAAAAGATCATGGAGACAGACAGCGAAAAAGAGACCTTTGAGCTGGCAAAAGAAATGGGAAGCCTGGCAGAGGCGGGTCAGGTATATACGCTGACAGGTGACCTGGGTGCGGGAAAGACCGTATTTGCAAAGGGCTTTGCAGAAGGCCTTGGGGTCACGGAATGTGTCAACTCACCGACCTTTACGATAGTACAGGAATATGATACGGGAAGACTTCCGCTGTACCATTTCGATGTATACAGGATCGGAGATGTAAACGAAATGGATGAGATCGGCTATGAGGATTATATC
The DNA here is from genome assembly GCA_024699595.1 of Lachnospiraceae bacterium. The sequence goes on from JAILPG010000180.1 coordinate 3,419, forward strand.
TACGGAGACGGTGTCTGCCTGATAGAATGGGCCGACCTGATAGATGAGCTGATCCCTGAGAATGCCGTTAGGATAAGGATCGACAGGGATACAGAAAAGGGAAGCGACCACCGCATGATCCGGATAGGAGAAAACCTCCCGGATGCTTAAACGGCCGGTAAAAAGCCTCCGGAAAAGTACGACAACAAGGACAACAAGGACAGCAGATACATGAAGATACTCTCTGTTGACAGCTCGGGGCTCGTTGCGACTGTAGCGATAGCAGCTGATGATGAGCTGATAGCGGAATATACGATCAACTATAAAAAGACACACTCACAGACTCTGCTTCCGATGCTTGATGAGATAAGATCGATGACGGAGCTCGATCTTGATACGATAGATGCGATCGCGGTAACGAAAGGACCGGGATCCTTTACGGGCTTAAGGATAGGCTCGGCAACGGTAAAGGGATTGGGACTGGCGCTGAATAAGCCGATAATACCCGTGCCCACGGTCGATGCACTTGCATACAATGCCTGGGGATATAACGGCCTTATCTGTCCGGTAATGGATGCAAGAAGGGACCAGGTATATACAGGGATCTATGCATTTGAGAGAGATGAGAGCGGCAGGGTGTCGGATTTTAAGACTTACATGGAACAGCAGCCGATGGATATAGAAGACCTTGCGGATGAGCTTAAGAAAACGGCTGAAAAGCAGGCGATCCTCTTTCTCGGCGACGGAGTGCCCGTATACAGGGAAAAGCTTGACTATCTGATGAAGGAAAGAAACCTCATCCACGAATACGCTCCCCTTAATATGTCAAGGCAGAGAGCAGGCTCGGCAGCAGTCCTTGCGGCAAGGCTCTACAGGGAAGGCGTCACGGAGAGCGCTGCAGAGCACAGGCCCGAATATCTGAGGATGACGCAGGCCGAGCGCGAGAGGCAGGAAAAAATAAATGACAGACAGCATAGAGATCCGTGAAATGACGGATAACGAAGTCGATGAGGTCTGTGCTCTTGAGGAAGAGACTTTTTCGATGCCCTGGAAAAAGAAGGATTTTCTTAGGATGATCGAAGATGATCATATGTGTTATCTGGTGGCGATGCTTGACGGATCGGTGATAGCCGGTGCAGGGATAAGAGAGATAGCCGGAGATATAGAGATAACAAACGTTGCCGTCAAGGAAAAATACAGAAAGCACGGATACGGCACGAAGCTCCTTGATGCCGTGATAGAAAAAGGCAGAGAAATGGGAGGCCTTGCCTATACCCTTGAGGTCAGAAAGAGCAATAAAGCTGCGATAGCGCTGTATGAAAAGGCAGGCTTTAAGACCGAGGGCGTGAGGAAGGATTTTTACGAAAAGCCCGTTGAAGACGGACTTATAATGTGGAAGAGGATTTACTGATGTTGGATGTATGCCTGCTTGGGACGGGGGGTATGATGCCCCTGCCATACAGATGGCTGACATCGTTAATGATGAGGTTTAACGGCTCAAGCATACTTATAGACTGCGGCGAGGGCACCCAGATAGCGATGAAGCAGACGGGATGGAGCCCGAAGCCCATAGATGTGATCTGCTTTACCCATTATCACGCGGATCACATAAGCGGACTGCCGGGGCTGCTTCTTTCGATGGGAAACGCCGAGAGAACGGAGCCGGTGCTCATGATAGGGCCAAGAGGGTTAAAAAGAGTGGTGGAATCATTAAGGGTCATCGCTCCGGAGCTGCCCTTTGAGATACGCTACCATGAGCTTACAGAGCTTTCGGAAAGCATAGAGTTTGAGGGATATACCCTGAATGCCTTTAAGGTCGTGCATAATATAGTCTGCTACGGCTACAGTATAGAGATAAAGAGGGCGGGCCTCTTTAACGCAGAGGCTGCAAAGAGTAAGGAGATCCCGCTTAAGTACTGGAGCAGGCTGCAGAAGGGTGAGATAATAACCGACGGTGATATGACCTATACACCGGACATGGTGCTCGGCCCAGAGAGAAAGGGCATTAAGCTTACCTACTGTACAGACAGTCGACCGACACGGTCAATAGTCGAAAATGCTGTTGATTCCGACCTTTTTATCTGCGAAGGCATGTACGGCGAGGAAGGTATGGAGGGCAAGGCCAAGGAGCACAAGCACATGACCTTTTACGAGGCGGCAGAGCTTGCAAAGCAGGCCGGGGTGAAAGAGATGTGGCTTACGCATTACTCACCGAGCCTTGCATATCCTAAGGAATATGAACCGGCTGTGAAAAAGATCTTTGATAGAACGGTCGTTGCTAAGGATGGCCGGACCGTAACGTTAAAGTTCGAAGACTAAGCGTTTAAGAGTACGCGGCGCTTCGCAGATCTGTGGATCAGGCAGAAGAGCATAAACACTCCGGAAAAAAACAGGCGAAAGGAGGCGCGAAGATGGCGATGAAGAAATCGGCGAATGTTGTAAAGATAATAGTCGTCGCTGTTTTTTGCGTGCTTTTGATAGGCCTGTTTGCATTCCTCGTAAACCGCAGACCGTCGCAGGCCGATACCACAACAAGGCTTACCCCGGTGCAGGAGCTGTTATCCCAGAATCTCTACGGCAATTATCCTCCGACACCCAAGGAGGTCGTAAAGCTCTACAGTGAGTACACGAGATGTTTTTACGGGGAAAAATACACCGATGAGGAGCTCGAGGCACTGGCGCTCAAGTCAAGGGAGCTCTTAGATGAGGAGCTTGTGGACGGGCAGACGGATGCGGATTATCTTGAATCCCTTAAAACGGACATAGCAAGATACAAGTCAGAGAACCGCTCCATTTCAAGCTATTCGGTATCATCGGCAGCGGATGTTGAATACAATACTTTTGACGGATATGACTGGGCGATGCTTGGATGTATCTATTCCATGAGGATAGGAAAGACGATAGCGCCCGTTAATGAGACCTATCTCTTAAGAAAGGACGCTTCGGGCCACTGGAAGATCTACGGCTGGAAGCTGGAAGAAAAGAAGCAGGAGATAAAGATCGAGTAATGGATAAAGATATACTGATCCTCGGCATAGAAAGCTCCTGTGACGAGACCGCGGCTTCCGTTGTAAGAAACGGAAGGGAAGTACTCTCAAACATCATATATTCGCAGATCGATCTGCACACCATATACGGCGGTGTTGTCCCCGAGATAGCATCGAGAAAGCACATCGAAAAGATCAACCAGGTAATAGAAAAAGCGCTCAAGGATGCGGAGGTATCCCTTAAAGATATCGATGCGATAGCGGTCACCTACGGCCCCGGGCTTGTGGGTGCTCTTTTGGTTGGAGTGGCCGAGGCCAAGGCAATAAGCTTTGCATCGGGCATACCCCTTATCGGCGTGCATCATATAGAGGGGCATATCTGCGCAAACTTTATAGAGCATGAGGATCTGAAGCCGCCCTTTATGTCGCTGGTGGTATCGGGCGGACATACGCATCTTGTAAACGTTATCGATTACGGGGAGTACAAGGTCCTCGGAAGGACAAGGGATGATGCGGCGGGAGAAGCCTTTGACAAGGTGGCAAGAGCGATAGGACTCGGCTACCCTGGCGGCCCCAAGATAGATAAGCTTGTAAGGGAAGAGCACGGCAATCCCGAAGCCATCGATTTTCCCAGGGCTCATGTGGGTGATTCCGAGTATGATTTCAGCTTCTCAGGGCTTAAATCGGCCGTTCTCAACTACATAAACAGTGAAAAAATGCAGGGACATGAGATCGTCGTAAAGGATGTTGCAGCCTCATTCCAGAAAGCCGTGACCGATGTGTTAGTGGAGCGCGGGATAAATGCGGTGCTTTCAAGAGGCGAAGATAAGATAGCCCTTGCCGGAGGCGTTGCCTCAAACAGCGCACTGAGGGCTGCCTATGACGAGGCCTGCAGACAGTGCGGCATAACCCTCTATTACCCCTCGCCCGTATACTGCACGGACAATGCGGCGATGATAGCCGTCGCGGGTTATTATGAGTACCTTCGGGGCAATTTTGCGGGTTATGATCTGAACGCCGTACCGAATCTGAAGCTTGGAGAGAGGTAGACCAGGGTGATCGATACTTCCCGGATGGACAGCAGGAAACGGTATTATATAGGAAAAGGACAGGATGATCTATGAAGCATAAGAAATGCACCGCGGTAGTGCTTTCTGCCGGAAAAGGCACAAGGATGAACGAAGGAAGGGAAAACGGGATCGCCAAGCAGTATATGCTGCTTAACGGAAAGCCCGTTCTTTATTATCCTCTTAAGGCATTTGAGGACAGCTTCATCGATGAGATCGTGCTCGTGACGGCAGAGAGCGATATCCCCTTCTGCAGGGAAAAAATAGCGGATGCATACGGTTTTACAAAGATAAAAAAGATCATAAAGGGCGGAGCAGAGCGTTATCATTCGGTGGCAGCAGGACTTATGGCAGCCTCGGAGGATACGGAATATGTATTCATCCATGACGGCGCAAGACCGCTCATAGATGGAGAGATACTAAACAGAGCTTATGAGACCGTGGAAAAATACAGCGTTGCGATCGCATCAATGCCCGTAAAGGATACGATAAAGATTGCGGGAAGAGACGGCATCGTGACTGAGACGCCAAACCGCGACAGCCTGTATCTGATGCAGACACCCCAGGTCTTTTTATACGCTCCGATAAAAAAAGCCTATGAAAAACTTCTTGAAAATGAAGAAGAGCTCAGAAATAAAGGCATTAAGATAACCGACGATGCCATGGTAATGGAACAATTCGGAAACCTTCCGATAAAGCTTTTTGAAGCTTCATATCGAAACATTAAGATCACAACCCCCGAAGATATGCTGATCGCCGAAGCACTGATGAAAAGTTAAATCACCTGTGCGGTTGGATTGTCAAAAAAATATATAAATAACCTATTGACATAGTAGGTTAATGGTGTTATAGTTGCTACAACACTTTTTAAAAGAGAGGAGACACATTATGAAAAAGAGATTTTTAATGGCACTATTATCCGGAATTCTTGCGGCGGGTCTTCTTTCAGGCTGTGCTGCAGGAGGAAATACAGCTTCTTCGGGATCCGATAAGGTCATAAAGGTTGCAGCATCAAGCGTACCGCATGCAGAGATACTTGCACAGGCTAAGGATATCCTTGCAGAGCAGGGTTATGATCTTCAGGTAACAGAGTTCTCGGATTATGTACAGCCCAACAACGTGGTTGAGTCCGGTGAGTTTGATGCCAACTATTTCCAGCACATTCCCTACCTTGAGTCCTTCAATGACGAGCAGGGAACACATCTTGTAAATGCTGGCGGCATCCACTACGAGCCTTTCGGTATCTATCCCGGAACCAAGGCATCACTTGATGAGATAGCAGACGGTGATGTTATAGCACTTCCGAATGATACGACCAATGAAGCGAGAGCACTGTTACTGCTTCAGGACAACGGCGTACTCACACTTAAGGATGGAGTAGGACTTACAGCAACGGTCAACGACATTACCGACAATCCGAACAACATCCAGTTTGAGGAGCTTGAGGCCGCTCAGGTTGCAAGAGTAAAGGATGAGGTAGCTTACGTAGTCCTTAACGGAAACTATGCACTCGAGGCAGGATTCTCGGTAGGCAAGGATTCCATCGCATACGAGAAGGCCGATTCCGAGGCTGCAAAGATCTACGTTAACGTTATCGCTGTTAAGGAAGGAAATGAGAATTCCGAAAAGATCAAGGCTTTAGTTGATGCTCTTAAGTCGGATGCAATAGTAAAATACATTAATGACACTTATGACGGCGCGGTTATTCCTTTTTCCGAAAGCTCTGATACAGCTGAGCCTGTGGCAGCAGCCATCGACAAGGATGCATTTGATTCACTTATCGCATCGGGCTCAGTGGCTGATGATGCCGAGATCGAGGCAAACTCATGGGCCAAGGCAGTTAAGGATGCAGGCGTGTTAAGAGTCGGCGGTACCAGGACCTCCTTCCTGTTCAGCCAGCTTGATGAGACCGATGAGGGCCTCAGAGGCTTTGATGCAGGTCTTTACCAGCTGCTTACAAGATATATCCTCGGAGATGAGAGCAAATTTGAGCTTACACAGGTTGACTCAAGCACACGTGAGTCAGTGCTTCAGTCGGATCAGGTAGACGCTGTTTTTGCAACATATTCGATCACACCCGCAAGGGCTGAGGTCATCTCTTTTGCAGGACCTTACTATACATCACGCCAGGCAGTACTTGTAAAGGCAGGCAACACCGACGTTAACGGAATTGATTCACTGGCAGGAAAGATCGTTGCGACCCAGGCAGGCTCCACAGGCCCCGATATCCTTGCAGAGTATGCACCCGAGGCTGAGGTAGAGGAGTTTGAGACAGATCAGGAAGCACGTACGGCTCTTGAGCAGGGAAGAGTAGATGCATATGTAACCGACTACACGCTTTTACTCAACTCGATCGTAAAGAATCCTGATGTCTATGAGATCTCAGGCGATGTATTCGGACCCGAGGACAATTACGGAATAGGACTTCCCCTTGATTCGGACGGAGTAGAGTTCGTAAACGGCTTCCTTAAGAAGATCATCGAGGACGGAACCTGGGAAAAGCTCTGGAAGATCTCCCTCGGAGACCGTACCGGAATAGAGACCGCACCTGCGGCACCTGTGGTTGAATAAACAGATATGACCTTTAAACGGGACATATGTGAGTGATGATTATGAGTATAGGAACGTTATTATCAGAATACGGTGACCGGTATATATCGGCACTTATAACGACCTGGAAGCTTACGGCATTGTCATTTATCGCGGCATTCGTGATCGGAGTACTGATCACGGTGCTGCGCATATGCCCGGTAAAGCCGCTTAGAAAGGCGGCGGAGTTTTACATACAGATATTTCGAAATATACCCGGAGCGGCACTTCTTATCGTACTTGTATATGCGCTCCCGTATCTTGACATAGTTCTTTCTTATTTTTCCTGTGTCCTGCTTGCGACCACGCTCATACCCTCGGCATTCTGCTCGGAGTATCTGATGACCGGAATAAATGCGATAGGCGCAGGACAGATCGAAGCGGCCAGATCTCTCGGACTTTCATTTTTACAGATAATAAAACGCATCGTCATACCTCAGGCGCTCAGATTAAGCGTGCTTCCGATGACCAACCTGCTCGTTGCAACCATGCTCACAACAGCACTGGCATCCCAGGTACCGCTTAAACCCACCGATCTTACGGGAATAGTCTCGTATATCAACACGCATGCCGTAGGAGGCGTGACGGCATTCATCATTTCGGCATTTCTGTATCTGGTGACCGCGGTCTTTATAGGACAGATTGGAAACCTGATAGATAAGAAGGTGAGGATCATACGATGAAGGGTACAGAACCGCTTATATATTCCGTGCTGTACGAGCCTCCGGGAAAAAGAGGCCGCACTGTCATAAATATCTGCACCGCGCTGTCCCTGCTACTCATAGCAGGGCTCATCTGTGCCGTGGTAATGAGATTCTATGAGACCGGACAGCTTGATGCGAGATACTGGTCATTTTTCGTTAAGTGGACCACCTGGCGTTTCCTGTTAAACGGCCTTTTGGGGACGATGGAAGCATCCCTTGCGGCGGCTGTGTTTGCAATGATCTTAGGCTTTGCGATGATGCTTATGCGGATAGGGAAAAACAGGGTGATAAATAAGATCGCAACAGGCCTTATCGAATTTACAAGAGGAGTACCGACGCTTCTGTTCATCTACTTCTTTTTCCTGGTGCTGCCCCAGTACGGGGTCAAGCTGCAGGCCATATGGAAGATATCCCTGCCCGTGGCTATCTCTGCATCGGGCGTGGTGGCAGAGGTATTAAGATCCGGCATAAACGCGGTGCCGAAAGGACAGAGGGAGGCAGCTCTATCGCTTGGGCTCAGTGAAGCAAAGACACTATGGAAGATACTGATCCCGCAGGCTTTCAGGATAGTGATACCTGCGCTGATCGCGGAGCTTGTGATAGTCGTAAAGGACACGACCTTTGCCTATGTTGTGAGCTTCCCCGACCTCATGCAGAATTCGAAGGTCTTAATATCCAACTATGATGCCATGCTGTCGGTATACTTGGTCACGGCAGTCATATACATACTGATAAATTATATTTTAAACAGGATATCCGCATTCTCTGCAGGCCGTATGCAGACAGGCTGAGTACAGATATCCGGTAGGATAAACAGACGGGTTTATGATATTATAGCCCGGAGGTAATGACAGATGAGCGAAACACCGATTATCGAACTGAAAAAAGTAAATAAGCATTTCGGATCCCAGCATGTACTTAAAGACATAGATCTGACTGTAAGCAGGGGAGAAGTGGTCGTCATAATAGGTCCCTCAGGTTCCGGCAAATCAACACTTTGCCGTACAGTAAACAGACTTGAGACGATAGATGATGGTACAATACTGATAGACGGAGTACCGATCCCTGATGAGGGAAAAGAGCTTGCAAAAATGCGTGCACGGATCGGCATGGTATTTCAGTCATTCAATCTTTTCAGCCATAAGACGGCGCTTGAAAACGTGATGCTCTCACCGATGGATGTTCTGAAGATCCCGAAGGCTCAGGCTAAGGAAGAGGCCATGGCGCTTCTTAAAAGAGTGGGAGTGGAAGAACAGGCCATGAAGGTTCCGGCAAAGCTTTCGGGCGGACAGCAGCAGAGAGTCGCCATAGCAAGGGCTCTTGCGATGCATCCCGAGGTGATCCTTTTTGACGAGCCCACCTCGGCACTTGACCCCGAGATGATAGGAGAGGTGCTCGATGTAATGACCAAGCTTGCAGAGGACGGAATGACAATGCTCATCGTCACGCACGAGATGAACTTTGCAAGGCATGTCGCAAGCCGCGTGGTATTCATGGATGGCGGTGCGATAGTCGAGGAAAACACTCCGGATGTTTTCTTTGACTGCCCGAAAACGCAGAGAGCAAAAGACTTTCTGGATTCGCTTGATTACGGAAACAGACAGACAGGAGGCTATGATGTCCGGTGAAAACTGTAGGGATCATAGGTGACAGAACTACCTTTCGGAGAAATCATAATTACTATGATGCCGCGGAAGCGTGCGGCGTAAAAACGGTTCCGCTTATGAAGGGTACGTGGCGCGACAGCATGGGCATTATAGACGGGATCATAATACCCGGCGGAGGTGATTTAAATCCCGCTCTGTACGGTGAACAAAACCACGGAAGCGTGGATATTGATGATGAGCTTGATGAGTTGGAGACGGCGGTGCTTGATCATGCAGTAAAGGCTCATCTTCCCGTATTTGGGATATGTCGCGGATTCCAGCTTATAAACGTATATTTCGGAGGGAGCCTGATACAGCATATAGATGATCACAGGCATCATGTCTGGATCGACCGCGATACCGACAATGCACACGATGCCGTGGCGGATCAGGGCTCCTTCATATACGGCCTCTATGGTAAAAAGACGATACGGGTAAACAGCGCCCACCATCAGGCGGTAAAAAAAACAGGTACGGATCTTATACCTGTTCTTTACAGTGATGACGGCCTGATCGAAGCCTTTGTGCACTCATCTCTTCCGATCATCGGTGTGCAGTTTCATCCCGAGAGGATGTGCCTAAAAAACAGAAGAGCCGATACCGTCAACGGCCTGAAGCTATTCGAATACTTCACAAATGAACCGCTAACCCCGTCCCGGGGGTCCGTTTCGGGAGAGTCTTTTAGTAAGTGCAAAAAGGAGCAATGCCGAAAAAAGAGGCATCATAAACCCGATTATCGTGGATATGCCGGGCTTTGATACCAAAAGGTTGTACAGACCGTGGAAGATCGTGGCGATGGACACGCCGATCGCAATAGACGAAAAGTTAAGTACCATATGGCGCTTTGCAATAAGAAACCATAGAGAAAGCGCTAAAATGCTAACGATATGCATGACACCGACCGCAAAGCCGCGGATCAGGATATATCCGAGGTTCTCGGCACCGGCTGTTAAGATATAGCAGCAGTTTTCAAATGTTGCAAAGCCGGCACCGACGGCAACCGCAAGCATTGTCTGGCGGCGCTCTTCGGGGACGATCAGTATCGCAAAGAGCCCGAGCGGCATAAGCTTCATTATCTCTTCGATAACGGGAGCAAGAAATACCGATGTCTCATTATCCGACCAGCCGATGGCACCACCGATAAAACTGCTTATATACGCAGAGAGCAGACATACTCCCATTCCAAGCAGGAATGCGGAGAGGTACCGTCTTACTTCACCGCGTACGAATAAGAGGGAGACGATAAGCGGGATCGCTATGCATATCAGGATGTTTTCCGCATAGATCATGACGTAACCTCCCTTTTTAACGAGAAATACATTAAAAGGAATGAGATCGACATACCCAGATTTGCCATGTTATAGAACATCCCGGCACTCATATACATATAGGTGAAACTCCATGCCGTTACGATAAACGACAGACAAATACATGTCTTTGGATCCTCTTTTTTATATAGAGAAAGGATCGATCTGATCATGAAATACAATTCAACTATACTTAACAGAATGTAAGCGGCAGTATCAAAAACAGATGCCATAGCCTCTGAAACATGGAAAGTCGCGACATTTGCCGCTATTATAACCACACACAAAAGACCGAGCGCTATCCACACCGGACGGGGGAACGCCCCGGTCTCTTTTGCGATCCTTACGAGGTTTATGTAAAAATATCCGAGCATGATACCGGTAACGATATCCTGCATCCATTCACCGGACCATGCGATCCAGAGAGCAACATTGGCAGCCGTGAAAATGACCGCAAATACGATCTCCCATTTGGCTGATCTGTAAGATGTGGTATGAATTGACGAAAGGATCGTCGCAAGCGACAGAAACATCGCCCACTCAGCCATCTCATTTGCGGCAAACGGCATACGCTGCATAGGATATAAAAGGTCGTAGGCAAGCCAGTACAGACCGGAGAGAAGGAGACCGGCTGTAGCAAATGCAAACAGGATCATCTGCAGGGTCCGCCCTTCCTTTATCGCCGTTTTATACAGGCTGATCAATATATACACTGTAACTATGTCACATATCAGTGTGGGGATGTAATCATTGATCGATCTCATATCCAGATCCCATCTTCAGAAGTTTTGTCAACGTATATATCAAATCATACCAAAAAAATGAGTAATATTTCAATGTTTGGCATGTCTGCCCGGTTCTTTAAGATGGTTTTCTCAAAAAAAGTGAAAAAAATTTTGGTTAATTTTGGGAAAATGCGCCCCCCGGAAACCGCGTAATATCAACGTTTTCGAGCATTTATTAAGCAATATGCACAAAATGAAGCCTGCAAATTTGTCTAAAATCCCGTGAGTAAAATCGGCTTATGCTGCAATTAATAAGTAAAAGGGGTAAAGAGAAGGTTATTTTTCGAACCTATCCGAACCCCAAAACCTGCAAACCGTTTCATGAAAGAAAATGAGAGGAAGAGAGAATGAAGAACAAGGAAATGTTAAAGAGGATATCCGTAAAATGTGTGGCAGCCATAATGGCAGCAGCTGTTGCAATGTCTGCGTTTGGAGCCGCTTTGGTGACATCCGGCATAACTACTACAGTTTATGCGGCAAACTATGATACTATCGATGATGTTCCTGAGGATAACGACGGGCACAGAAACCTTGCCGCAGATGACAGTCTTACCACAAATACATCCACAATACATGAGAACAACGGTACCATCGGAACGAATGCTCCCGGTGCTGTAGTTGAGGTAAACAACAATATAGTTACGGACAATTACGGTGATGTTGCAAATCAGGGCAGCGGAAGCGTAGGAACCAATCACGTCGGCGGCACTGTATCAGGCACGGGACGCATCGTTGAGAATTATGGAAATGTAACCGGCGGAAGAGTTACTGACAACTATGCAAGCGGAACGGTTACAGGCGGGGATTCCAGAATAACCGGTGATAATTTCGGCACGGCAAATAATATAGGACAGGTAGAAAACAATTATGACAACGAAACCGATGCAAATGACAAAAATACTTATTCAAGCGGAACCGTTAACGAGAATACAAAAGATAATGTACAGGTAGATAACAACTACGGCGGTACATTGGGAGCCGGAGTAGATGCAACAAATCCTAGTCTTGATGA
>JAILPG010000256.1 GCA_024699595.1 Lachnospiraceae bacterium
TATGGTGTCCTGGAAAAGATATACTCTCTGGAATACCATACTGACCTGATCCATAAGACTTCCCAGCGATATATCTCTTATGTCATCTCCTCTCACCAGTATCCGCCCGCTCCTAACATCCCAAAAACGGGCCAGCAGCGAGGCTATGGTTGACTTTCCGCCGCCCGAGGGACCTACAAGCGCTGTCATCTGTCCTTTCTTTATCGAGAATGATACGTTTTTAAGTACGTCTTTTTCGGTATATCCGAAGCTGACATTATCGTATTTGATCTCATCCTGCCCATTATCGAAGCCCGCGGCTGATCCGAGTATCTTCTTTCCTCTGTCATTTAATTCTTCCGCAGCAAAAACTTCCTCTATCCTGTCAAGACTTGCGCTCGTCACGGTAAGTCTGGCCATCTGACTGTAGTAGCTCTTGATCGATACAAACATATCGAAAAGAAAGAGAGCCATTCCGACCATATATATATCCGATATCTGACCTGTATTAAAGAGATATGCGCATAATGCCAACACAAGTGCAGTGCCTATTCCGAAGGTAAGGTATAGCGCTCTTGCCCAGGGTCCGTATGCCACTTCGAAATCAATGCTTTCCTTACAGCTTTTTACAAATTCATCCGTCAGCCTGCGTGACTTTTCGCCAAGCATATTGTAGGATTTAATGATCCCTATACCCTCCGCAAAATCAAGCACCTCTTCTGTCAAAGACTCACTGTCCTCCTGCTTGATAACAGAATGCTTCATCGTGGTCTTTAACATGAGATTTCCGATCACTATAAATGCTGCCACAACAAGTACGGATAACAATCCAAGTCTTATATCCATCACAAACATCATGACCGTCATGATCCCCTGTGAAATGATAAAGGTGACGAGTTCCGATAATACTCCCATACAGTTTTCTTCGATAAATACCATGTCGGTAGCAAGGACCGAACTGATTTTTCCTATATTTCCTTCTGTAAAATATCCCATAGGAAGCTTTCTTAAATGATCACCGAGCCTCAGACGCATGTCGGCAAATACCATATATCCTGTTGCGGATTGGAGAACATTTGAGATGTGTTCAAATACAGCCTGCAAAATAACACTTGCAAGTGCCGCGATACCAAGGTAAATACACCGGGTCCTGTCCATCTGCCCCTGCATAAACCAGCTTATGCATAAGAAACACAGTACAAGCGGAGCCTTCATCATAAGGCCTTTAAAGAAAGCCGTTATATACGAGGCACGTATCCTTCCCTTGTATTTCCCTGTAATGTTTATAAGTCTGTGCATTATCTTTATCATGATATTAAGCCTCCCTCACCTTCCAGGTACTTGCCGAAACCGACGCATCCCATAATTTTCTGTATTCGGAGCATTCCTCTAACAGTTTGTCATGAGTATCAGACGCAATGCACTTACCCTCCTTCATCACGCAGATCTTATCGGCATTTTTTATAGTCGAAAGCCTGTGGGCAATCACAAGTACAGTCTTATCTTTTACTATCTCGTCGAGTGCCGCATTCATTTTCTCTTCGTTTTCGGGATCCATAAATGCCGTTGCTTCATCAAGGACTATGATGGGTGCATTCTTAAGTATCGCCCTTGCAAGAGATATCCTCTGGCGTTCACCGCCGGATAACTGCTTGCCTCCGTCGCCGGCCTGCGTTTCAATACCGTCCGGTAACCTGTCCAGAAATTCATTGCACTGAGCCCTTTCTGCCGCCTCAAGCACTTCCTCCCTCGTGGCACCAGGCTTACCTATTAGGATATTTTCATACAGACTTGTATTAAACAGGAACTGTTCCTGCGAAACAAACGCCACCTCATCGTTAAGTGCTTCAAGAGACATATCCGTTATATCCTGACAGCCTATGGTTATGCTTCCGGAATCAAGATCGTAATAATGCACTAAAAGCTTGGCAAGCGTTGACTTTCCGCTTCCGGATTCGCCTACAAGTGCTGTAGTGGTCCCCTGTCTGAGCGATAGATTTACGCCGTGAAGTACCTCTGTATCCTCATAACCGAAATGGATATCCTTAAATTCGACATTCAGATCATAGCCTTTAAAACCCGAAGAACCTTCCTTAAGCGGCGGATGCTCCATCATCTTCTCAAGTTCTGCGATCTTATAATCAAGCTGCGGAAACTTACCGGCAAAATTGAGCGCCTTTAATACAGAGGGCCCCACAGCAAAGGACATGCAGAATACCAGCACCATCCTGTCAAGTGTAATAGTCCCGCCAAGTACCATCATGGATCCGAAAGGCAGCATAAGAAGTACAAGACAAGGGAGTACGCTTGAATATATCGCCATCCAGGGCCAGCATACCTTATACCAGTCAATCGTAAAATCCCGGTAGCTTTTTACCATATCTCCGAAACGCTTATAGGATTCTCCGTCTTTGTTAAAGACCTTTACGACTTCCATACCGTTTACATACTCTATGATCGTGTTATTCATCTTTGCAGCAGATTCATAATAAGCATTCATCTTCTCTAATCCGGATTTCATCATCATGCCCATCGCAAACATTCCGATCACGAGAGGTACCAGAGATAAAAGCCCCAGCCTCCAATCGAGCACAAACATAAGGACAATTATGATAACCGGGATCGCGATATTTGCGATTCCTTCGGGAATAGCATGCGCCAGCAGGAGTTCAACCTGATCTATATCGTCCGTAAAGACTTTCTTGATACGGCCTATTCCAAGTTCCTGTATGTTTCCGAGAGGCTGCTTTTCAAGTTTTCCCTGCAGAGAAACCCTCAGGTTTTTAAGAGTGTTGTATGCACTGATATGTGAGAAAGTAAGTCCCTGCACGTAAGAGACCGAAAAAATGATCTCGCATACTGCAATCGCCGCAACCCTGATCAGAATAAAAGACGCATCGATATGCTCCCCCCGGATAAGTGGAACTATTATCTGATACATGAAAAAATAAGGCATGACATTTGCGATGATACCTGTGGACATCATTATCACAGCCCACACAGTATACTTTTTGTACTTTCCTATATAGGGTGCTACTCTCTTAAACATT
>JAILPG010000200.1 GCA_024699595.1 Lachnospiraceae bacterium
GAAGACGTACAGAAAAGTCTTCAGGCCGGCTTAAATGCTCACCTTACCAAGCCGATACAGCCGGATATACTGTTTGAAACACTTGAAAAGATGCTGTAGACTTACCAGTTGTCATCTTCATAATAATTATCATCCCAGTCATCCCGTCTGTTTACGGTCATGTCTGGTCTTGTTATGGTTATTGTTTTAACGTTCTTTCTTTTTTTGTATCTCTTTCTGACCTTTACAGTCTTTCTCTTTGTGGAATACATATAACCGGTGATAAGGTTTTTTAATAAAAAGACAAAGAGAATGACTCCTACCGAGATCCCAAGGATTATTACCACCTTCTTAACATCTACAAATATCCTGTTCTTTTCAGGCTTTAGGGTAGTAGGTATCTCATCCATAGAGGCATATTTGATCACATTTGAAAACTCAAATACCTTTTTCTCAGTCTCCGCATATTCTATGGCGGCTTCCCCGACATCTCTTGTATTAAACGTATATTTAAGAAGTGCGACCGCATTATAGGGGATCTTGTCATACAGTACGGATACCGAAAGGTCATCAAATTCTACGGTCTTTGGTATTATCACGTAATTATTTCTGTTAAGCGTAAGGATAGGTTTGGAACTTCCTATAATGTCAAGATCCGTATTAAAAAACGTGGCAGAATTCAGTGTATATCTATTTTCATTTTCCGAGATATTCTGCTTTTTAAAACCGTCAAAACCGTAGTCTAAAAGGGCAATAGTATCAAGGAACTGATTTGGGCTCTCTTCCTTAAGGATCACACAGATAAGCCTGATACCGTCTCTTTCCGCACACGTTACAAGTGTCTGTCTCGCCTCGGAGGTATAGCCTGTCTTTCCGCCGACAAATCCATCATATGCATATTTCAGACCATCTACCATCAGATGATGATTCTCAAGCGGCCTTTCTTCTGACTGTATATTCGTAGGTGGGATCGTATATTTGGCGGTACCCGAAATAGTTACCAGTGACTCGTTCTTAAAACATGCTCTTGCTATTATAGACATGTCAAGGGCACTCACATAGTGATCGGGATCCGGCAGGCCGTTTGGATTTACAAAATGGGTATTGGTACAGCCAAGCTCCGCAGCCCTTTCATTCATCATGTCCACGAAACTGTCTACATCTCCTGCAACATGTTCCGCAAGGGCGTAGGCCACCTCATTGCCGGAACCTAACAGAAGTCCGTAGAGGCACTGCTCTACCGTAAGCTGTTCGCCGACATCGATACCTATCCTTGATGAGGTGCTTTCGATATTGAAAATTGCATCATGGGAAAAAGTGACTATATCGTTCATCGCCGTATTTTCTATGGTTAAGAGCGCAGTCATTAACTTTGTGGTACTGGCGGGATACAGTCTGTCGTTTACATTTTTTTCATAGAGAATGGTGCCCGAGTATGCATCCACCAAAATAGCGGACTGTGCACCTATTACAGGACCCTCGGGCCAGCCGTTTATAAGATTTGTCTCTACCGTGATAAGCTTTCTCTGGTTTGCCGCTTCATTCTGATCCGCTGTGGGAACGGTATTGACAGCATATACCTTAAGACTTACGGAAAAGATCAGGATTACCGTGATCAACAGGGAATAAATCTTTTTCATTCAAAAATAACCTTCCCCTGAAGCAGGATGACTCCCTTGAACCTCCTTCCCGGCTCAGGTTCTCCGAGTACATCCTTTTTGTTTATGCATAATGCTATGGGCATACAGTTGTAATTGAGATCCATTATGTACACTTCTTCACCTGTAATCTCATTTACAAAAAGATCCACCTTTTCGATCTCTGCAAGGATCGAATAAAGATCGCATTCCACCCCGTATGGCATCATATATGATTCAACGAGCGTAAATACATCCTCATTAAGTATCTGTCTTGAAATGCTCGTATACGTGTCTATGTCTTCCAAAGCCAGTTGCTCAAGGGCATCCTCGTCACCGTTTCTTGCTGCCATTATCCTTTCATTTCTGTCAGAAGCAGCCTTTCTTATCATGGCCTTTTCATTATCATCCTTCTGTATGGGCAGCATTATGATACCGTCAACGGATAATGCGCAAAAACATACGGAAGTATCAGACATAGGCATATTCATACCATTGTTCTGCCTGATATAATCAAGACCGTTCTGCACACCGAAGATCAAGGATACTCCCACTCTTGAATCCTCGCATACTCCTGCATAGGAATCCTTATCCACATTCCTTTCTATGGTAAGCTCCTCGGTTGTGCTTACTATGTCACTGTCAACAACAGGGAAATAGTGATCAAGGGTGAGTTCATTTCCGTTATCAAACTCACCTCTTAAGGTTATTCCGGCTTTTCCCGCAAAAAATCTGGTATATTCTACCATTGCTCTCTTATCCGGGCCTTCAAGATATGACTTCCTGTTCGGAGCCTTTACTACATTGTTAAGAAGCTCCTTTAAGTCTTTTCTGCTGTTTATATTGCTGAATCCTACTGCACGTAAATATGAATGCAAAATGATTACCTCTGTCAGTCAAACTGTACACTGTCACCTTCAAGGGCTAACATCAACGCTTTTTTCTCTTCATCTCCCAAAGTGATGTTGCATTCACCCTCTATTATTTCCTTGGTGTATACATAGCAGCCTTCACTGCTGTGTACGGAATTTAAGATAAAACCTGTCGCATTATCATCAAGCAGGGCAATGGAAAAACTCAGCTTTCCGCCCATTTCCTTAAAAGCATCGTATTTGACGATACCTACTCTCTGATAAGTCTCTCTTAAGTTCATTATTATCTTATTGATGTCACCCCTGTTCTTATCGGCTCCAACCTTAAGCCTTGCAACATCATCGAACAACTGTTCTATTTCCTCTTCGAGACTTGCCGCATTTCTTCCCTTCATGAATGCTTCAAAGCTTGTTTTTATCATGCCGTATTTATACGTCTGTACCATAAAGGCTACAATGAACACTATTATAAGTACAAACATGATTAAGAATAATATTCCGGGATCTATATCAAGACCCAGAGCTGAAAACAGATTACTGTCCATGTACTCTCCTCTTTTCCCTCTTCCGAAAGTGTATTGACATTAAATAACACTTATCCGGATTTCTGATCCTGTATTATTATTTATCTGCGTTTAACAATGCATCCGTGATCTTTTCAAGATCATCCTTTGAATAATAATCTATCTCGATCTTGCCCTTATTGTCATCTTTTGCATTTATCACTACTTTTGTTCCGATGACAGCCTTGAGCTTTTCTTCTAGATCTCTGTAGATTACCTCTAATTCTATCTTTTTCTTATCTTTTTTCTCCTTGGGATTCTTTAGTCTCTTTACTTCCTTCTCTATTTCTCTTACGGACAGATCCTTATCCATGATATCCTGTGCAAGCTTGAACTGCTCATCACCCTTCTCTATGGCAAGCAGGGCTCTCGCATGTCCGGAAGAGATGCTTTCATGTATCAGCAGATCCTGTACTCTTTCATCAAGCCTTAACAGTCTCATTGAATTGGTTATAGCCGATCTTGACTTGGATAATCTGTCTGCAAGCTCATCCTGCTTGAGATCATATACATCTATCAGCTGCTTGAATGCCTTGGCTTCTTCTATGGGATTGAGATCATCTCTCTGGATATTCTCTATGATGGATATCTCTGCGATCTCCTGATCCGTAAAGTCCTTAATGATAACAGGGATTTCCTTAAGACCAGCTATCTTGGCAGCTCTCCATCTTCTCTCTCCGCTGATTATCATGTAATAGCTGCCCTTGTCAGTTACCAACAGGGGCTCTAATATGCCTTTTTGTCTGATGGAATCGGATAGCTCCTGCAGCTTGTCCTCATCGAAAGTCTTACGCGGCTGATCCGGATTCGGCTCAACCTT
>JAILPG010000270.1 GCA_024699595.1 Lachnospiraceae bacterium
CCTTTTCAAGCTCTTTGGATGTATCCGAAAGAGGCTCTTTGTAACGGACTCTTATGGTGCCGGGCTCAGCTGATCCCGTGGTCACCATTTTGCTGTACTTAAGACCGCTGTCTGCAGGCTCAGAGCCTGTTCTCATCTTAAGCTCGTAGAGAGCGACACCGTAGCCTCCGGATCCGAAGGGCTCGGAGATTACCTTGTCATTGGTAAAATCTTCCCTGGAAATGGTACGGTTCTCAAAGCCTAAGAGACGGTAGGATTCCACTATTCCGGGGTTAAATTCCACCTGACCCTTAACATCCTTTGCGATGATGTTCACAAGAGATGAGTATTCGTCATCTATGCTCTTTTTTACATCGGTAAGGCTGTTAACTGTCCTGTAGACACCGTTTCCGTGCTTTGCAAGCGTTTCAAGTTTGTCGTCCTTATAGTTATAGAGACCTGTACCTATCACGCTTAAAAAGATGTTTTCCTGTTTCTTCTGCTCTATAAGCTCTTCGAGTCCGCCCCTGTCGGTGATGCCGAAATTAAGATCTCCGTCTGTTATTAAGATAACCTGATTGTTGCCGCCTTCGATGAAGTTTTCCTTTCCGATCTTATAAGCTCTGTCTATGCCCTTTGAACCGTTGGTGCAGCCGGTTATCTCGATCGACAGAAGAGTTTCCAGTGCTTTCTTTCTGTCGTCGGGACCGTTTATCGTAAAGGCCTCGAGCTCGACATGATCTTCATCGCTGTAGGTTACAAGGCTTAACTTGTCACCGTTTCCAAGCTTGCTTATGATCGTTGCGATCATGGCCTGGGTCTGTTCTGTATTGCTGCTCATGCTGCCGGATACATCAAGCAGGATTATGACATTCTGCCTATCCTTTACTTCGTCCCGTCCCTGGACGTTTATGTAGAGGTACTTTTTATCATTCGCTACATCCATAAGCTCATAGGATATGTTAAACATGTCTTTTTCGGGAAGAGTGCTCTCATAGCGGAAGTAATTGAGCATTTCTTCGATGCGGACCATGCTCTTGTCGATCCTGCGGCCGTTTCTTAACTGGTTTAGGATCACTCCGGCAGATGCCGTGTTGGTCGTCATCCTGAATGTGGACATCGGCTCAAAAGCGGCAGTGCGGGCATCTTTTTCCTCGATCGGCTCATATTCGTCAGTTGAAAAGCCTGCGGCACCCGCAAGACTCATTACGTCCGGCAGTGCGCCTGTATCCTGTGAGACATAACCGATGCTTTCGCATGATACTTCCATATCGCAGTCGTAATAATCCTCGGAATCATCACTGTCATATCCCATAGCTGTGCCGAAACCGGCAGAATCTGCGATAAAAGGGCTTCGGGCCGCTGCCATTGCAGACATCGCCGGAGAGCTCATCCTCATAGCCTTGGAAGGAGCGGAAAAAGATGAGAAGTTTCCTGTAGGAGCGGCCGAGCCTGTAAAAAACGATGCGCCAAGCCCACCTGCCATAAAGTTTCGTTTCATCTTTGCCCTGGCTTTCTGCTCCTTTATGACCTCCTTTGGCAGATACTGTTTGCCCTTTTTTAACGCATCATACAGATCGTCTATCGAAAGATCCGTATAAGTATACTCTCCGTAGGTAAACAGGGCCAGTACGGCAGCAATCTTATGTTCGTAGTTAAGAGACAGATAATAGTCGTAGAATTTATCTCTTTTGTTTTTTTTGATCATCTGTTCAATATCTTTCATGGCGTACTCCTTTCCGTTTTCAGTCTGACTTATCTGCTTATTCCGTTTTCGTAAGTATCATATCATAACCGGATACAGCAGGGGTCGCCTGACGGGCGACCCTGTGAAAATTCCGAAAGATCTTAAGACAGAAGCCGTGGAGAAGCCGCAGATATGTTTAAAAACTTGTGAATATGCCGAAAAGTGCCTATAATGCTTTCATGACCTAAACATGTTTTTTTACAGGGAGGAAGTATGAACTCAAGGACCAAACTGTTTTTTACTGTGGCACTTGCAGCGATGATCACGGTATTGTCCGTGGACACGGCTGTTTATGCGAAGACGGACGCAAAGACCGTGGAGGATGAAAAGGCGGAATGGACCGTGCTTGCATATATATGCGGCACTGATCTTGAAACTGACGGAGCCTGCGCAACCGCAAATCTTGAGGAGATAGCGGCGACAACGCCGGGTGATTCGGTAAACGTTGTCATCCAGACCGGTGGTACCAGAGAGTGGCACAGCAAGGATCTTGGAATAGACATTAACCCCAAAAGGACTACCAGATTAAATTATGATTCAAAGGGATTTCACATGATACAGGAACTCCCGCTTCAGAATATGGCTTCCGGAGACACCCTTTCCGATTTCATATCCTGGGGTGCAGAGAATTTTCCTGCCGAGAAATATCTGCTCGTCATGTGGGATCACGGCGGAGGAGCCGAGGTGGGAGCGATCGTTGATGAATACCACGGCGATGCGATAATGACCCTTTCGGATCTCGAAAGAGCGGTTAATACGGCAGATGTTGATCTCGAGGCGGTGCTGTTTGACTGCTGTTTGATGGCCTCGCTTGAGGTGGCTGACTGTCTGCAGGATAATGCGGATTATCTGATCGCATCAGAGGAAATAATGGCAGGCCTTGGTACCGCATGGGAAAGATGGCTTCAGTATCTTTATGATGCGCCTTCATGTGACGGCGGAGAGCTTGGAACTGCCATATGCGACACTATCCAGCAGAAGTATATAGATCTTGGCGATGATATGAGCAGCACCATAATGACAATGTCTGTTGTCGATCTCTCAAAGACTGACAATGTAAGGGAAAAGTTTGATGCCTTTTTCACAAAGCTTTGTGAGGTGGTGCAGGATCCGAAGCTTTACAGGGAGTATCTCTTAAGGACCAGACTTGCAGAGAGTTATTTTGCCGATGAATCCGGCATGGTGGATCTTGCTGATCTTGCCGATAAGGCAAAAAAGAGCGGAGTCATAAACGATGAAGCCATGGAGCTTTACCGGGCTGTTACCGATGCTGTTGTATATAGCGTTAAGGGTCAGGGCAGGGGCTATTCGCACGGATTGTCCTATTATGACGGAACGGGATCGACAGCAAGAGAGCTTGACCATTATGCACGTGCTGCAAAGAGTGCACCGTATCTTGCATATCTGGATGCGGTCCGCATGAACTGGACGGCTCCAGACTGGGTATATGACGAGACAGATCATGTAGCAAACATCACATATACAGATTACGGAGTAGATACAGAGCTGTCCATAGCCGATGACGGAGACCTTGAGCTTAGCGTTATCGACGGCCTTGGCGCACTTATTGCCATCGATTATGTTCTCTATACAGAGGATGAAGACGGGGAGTTTATAGAGCTCGGAACGGGAACGGATATAGCTGACGTAGATGAGGAGAAAGGTATATTCAGCGCCGGTTTTGACGGAAAATGGCCTGCGATCGACGGGACCTTCTGTTCTATGATGATAGATGATGAAAACGAAGCTTATACAAGATACTATACCCCTGTTGTGATAGAAGAGGTCGATGAGAGCAAATACAGAGGCGGAGATGCAGTTGAGGATATAACCGGCAGGCTCTATTATCTCTGCAGTGCATACATTAACGCAAAAGATGACGGGTCAGGAAATGCTTTTGAAGTCTATGGTTTTTCCAAGCCTTCGGGAGTGATCGAAAACACTGCTTTCCCTGACAGAGGGACCTTTACGCTTGCGGACTTTGAGGGACTTAAGCTTCGGGTAATGCTTCCTTCTAAGGATCCTTACACAGGCGCAGAGACCCTTAAAAAGGGAGATCTGTTCACGCTGACAAGGGATGTTTCGATAGAGAAAAAGACCCTTCCCGAGGGCAATTACGGTTACTCGTTCTTAATATCCGATATGATGGGCAATGTCATGGAGACTGATATCGCAAAGCTTTACTGGGACGGAGAGAAGGCCGTATATACCCTTCCCGGAGAAGAGGAGGATGAGCTCGAAGTATCGCAGGATGATGCTGATACGGATGTTTCCGAAGTGACGGAAGAGAAAACAGAGACAGATACAGATACAGATACAACAGAAGAAACGGAAGACAAAACGGAAGATAAAAAAGAAGATAAAACAGAGGATAAAACCGGATCCGATGTGAAGAACGAGGATACCGGATCTGAGAAAGAAGATGTTCAGAAAGAAGAGGCAGAGGTAAGCGATTATTCGGACTGCGGAGTAAAGATCACCATCCCTGCCGAGTTTAATGATGCGCTTGGTGTGATAGAAGATGATGAAGGTGAGGTGGGCTACGGTTCGGACATATATATGGT
>JAILPG010000231.1 GCA_024699595.1 Lachnospiraceae bacterium
CCTGCTGCAGTTCTGTCCCTTAAGGCAATTACCTCGCACATACAAAAGAGAACCTTCTCTTCAAACACATCAAACGTATAGAAGTTCTGCTGATCCAGCATCTTGTCCTTCATCCGCTTCATCTTTGCGAGAGTGAACCCATACCCTGCCCGGCTGTCCGGATCCCCGGCGTAGACAAGGGATACATCCGGTGTAATGTACCGGCTCAATCCCTCGAAGAAGCCTCCTTCAAAAAACATACCGAAATAGATACGGTAACTTTCCGGATCTATAAGATATTCGTCAAGGCAGTCCGTTATTGTAGTCGATACGGCACTGCTTATGAATCTGTATATCCCATTTTCATCATCTTTGGTTTCGTCATCAAAATTTGCCAGCCGGAACATTTATATCCTCCCGATCACTTCTCTCCATTACAAGTATCCTTTTTCTTCCGCTCTTCACTTAATATCCGTAATCTGCCGGATTCGGTCCAGTCAATACCTTACCTGAAAGCTTCTTTCGTCCGGATCCACGGCTATCTCCCTGCTGTCGATGTCTGTGATCTCTATAAACCTGCCGTTCTGAATCATGCTAACCCATCTCTCGATGCTTTCCCTGCCTCCCTGGATCTCTGCTCTGACGCTTCCGTCATATTCATTTCTAACCCATCCTGTAAGACCAAGAGAGACGGCAGCGTGCTGTGCTGTATATCTGAATCCCACGCCCTGAACATAGCCATGTAACACAAGAGATATTCTGGTCTTTTCACGGTTTTGATGTCCTGTTTCCATTTAGCCAGCCTTCTTTCTTATTGATAAAAGCCATGCTGTTATGTGAACACTTTGCTGAAAGCCGCCTTTTGCTATCAGATCCTCTATTTCACCCTCACTGTGAAGCTCTACATTAAGGAATTCTGTCTCATCAAGGTTCTGTCCGGATATTCTACGGCAGTTCTCAGCCATATAGAGATATGCGTAATTATCCGATATGGTCGCATTTGAAGGCACCGTCAGAAGGTGAGTCCACTCTTCAGATTCATAGCCTGTTTCTTCCAGCAGTTCTCTCTTCGCCACGGACAGAGGATCCTCTGAGGCATTGCCGGCTTCTGCAGAACCATATTCCTTTCCGTCTTTTCGTTCCAGACCGCCCGCGGGGAATTCGGTGGTGACTTCCTTTATTCCCTGCCGGAACTGCCTTACGCAAATAAACTTACCCTCCACGTCCGAGGCCACTATCACAACGTAGTTTCTGCGGCTATAGCTGTAAAACGGCTCAAATACGCTCCCGTCCGGAAAACGGTAAGCCGACTTTCTGAAGTCGATCCACTCATCTTTTACAATATGTTCTGTTTTAATCTCATCCCATGCGAGGTCTTTTCTGTCATTATCCATAGATATCACACTTTGTCTGTTTTCTCTGTCCTTTTCTATGCTTCCCCTCATTGTCTTTCATCATATCATGTTTGTTCCTGCTTCGATATACCGGGATACTGTTTCTCTTCTTTGAAGTTGTTCATTACTTTTCTAAATACTGACTATTATGAGCATTAGCCATCAACGGAGAGCCCTGCTTCACCAACTATGTAACTTACATAAAATACTGCGGATATGAGACACCTATACGACCTATGTTCATTATTTTAATTTCCGATTCTATGCTTTCAGAAACAGCGGTTCACGCCTGTGGGTTATCCTTAAGCCACTTTATAATGTCATCGCTTTCATAAAGTGGAGTCCCGTCGATGAACAGACAGGGAACCTGCTGTTTACCTCCGACATCAACAAGAGTCCGGCGGTCCTCTTCATTCTTATGTATGTCGTGATACTCGATATCACTTCTGCCTTCTTCCTCAATCTCACGGATGACCTTCCTGCAGTAGGGACAGGTTTCAAACATGAACAGCTTTAGATCCATAGAAATCCTCCTCGTTAATTCATAAGAATATCCCCTGTACTTCCACCTGGTTTCTTCCAAATCCCTTATCATTTTCACAAGCTGACCGTTTATTGACTGAAGTTGTATCATTTTGAATGATGAATCATACCCGGACATTTTATCCTCCCGATTTCAAGAGCATTCTCAGAATCACAGAACCGTCATTATCAATGCGAATACAAATATGGCTCCTATGAAAGCAATTGACAGCTTTATGCTAGTCTTGAAGCACCACCATACTAACATAAAAGGCAGCTCTATCAGCTTGATCATAAGATATACCGGGAAAAATATCAGTTTACCCATATTCCTTTCACCTCCCTTTGCTTTCTCCGTAACATTTCTGCTGTGTTCTAATCTTTGAAATGTTCTTTAATCCGAGTTCTTTTGCTGCGGTCTCATTCTTCCTCATCTTCTCAAGGATAAGGCATCTCCTGATCCTGTCTTCTACTCTCATCTTCACGCCTCGATTCTGTATTTGTCTATATGATACCCCTCTTTTCCGACGGGATATACACCATATTATGGGAATTATAGACCTATAATCCTCCATTCCTGTAGAAAAGAGGAGCAGCATCATGTATAATTTTTCAAGGAGAGACTTTGTGAAAGGAGTGACCTCTGTATGGGTAAGAGATCCGTAAAAGACGATAAAAATGTATATCAGCAGGCCAGAGAGGACATCCATATGACCCGGGCGGCCGCTTCTGATGCCACAGACGGAGTGCTGTCTGAAAGCCGGATTGAAAAGATCGAAAGCGGCAGCCTTAACGCCCGTCCTGAGGATGTGGTTATGATGGCGGATATCTACAATAAGCCCGAGCTCTGCAACTACTACTGTACAAACGAATGTCAGATCGGTAAAAAGTATGTTCCGGAGGTCACCACAGTCCATAATCTGACGCAGATCACTATGACCCTTCTTTCAAATCTGAATACGCTGAACCGTGAAAAGGACCGTATCATCGACATCACCGCTGATGGCAAGATCGAAGAGGATGAGAGAGAAGACTTTGAGCGGTTCCAGAAGCATCTGTCTGAAATGTCGCTGGCTATCGAGACATTAAAGCTTTGGGTCAACAAGAAAATACAGTGAAACCCATAATCCGCGCAGAAGGAGATTTAAGTCGGTGTAATCCTCCAAAAAGAGCATATATTTTTCGTCCCCGGCGGGTTAGTATGTAGCCAAAGAACAATTTTTCTTACATTCACCGGATATTGAAAGGAGGCTACATATGAACGGAACAGACGGACGCTTGTACGACAGCCACTTCGATTACAACCACGACGGAAAGCTTGACCTTTATGAACGAACCTGCTTTGATGAACTGGATCCCAATTATCCCGGCCCCCGTCCCGGTGATT
>JAILPG010000254.1 GCA_024699595.1 Lachnospiraceae bacterium
CCGATGCAGTGCCTGCCTTTCTTTTTTTCCTTATGGATGTAGAGGCAGGCTCCCGTAAGTGCCGCAAGTAAGATCAGTATAATAACTGTGTTCGCTATCACAGAGCCCATATCAGTACCTCCTTGACCCATTTTTTATAGCCGCGATTTTTTGCGCATCACTTTTCACTCTTTTTATGAGAGCTTGTACTCAAGTGCCATCTTCTTCTGGTTGCTCTTTATGCAGACGACAATCACGGCCGCAAAACATGCTATTGCGATCAGTCCGCCTATAAATCCGGCTCCGAGAGATCCTGTCGTTATGAGCGTTCCGATCTGATATACCAAAAATCCTACAGTAAATCCGGTTGCAAGCTGAAGTCCTATCGCGCCCCACAGCCACTTTGCGGATTTCATTTCGGAATTCATTGCTCCCAAAGCCGCAAAGCACGGCGGTGTATATAAGTTAAACATAAGATATGCCAAAGCTGCGGCTTTTGTGATGCCCATAACCGTTGCAACCGCATTGCCTTCGCCTATAAGCTCAAGCTCTTCGGTATCGATGAAATTGGTTATCGCATAAACGGTAGCTATGGTACCGACAACGTTCTCCTTGGCGATAAATCCGGTAACCGCTGCTGCCGCAAGCTGCCACGAAGCAAATCCAACGATCGGAATGAGCAGATATGAGAAGGGGCCTGCGATCCCGGCAAGGATCGAAGTGCTCTCAGCTCCTTCCTCGACTGCCTGGAACTGCCAGTTGAACGACTGCATGATCTGTACTACCGTATTGCAGACAAGGATAATGGTTCCTGCCTTTATGATGTAAGCCTTTCCGCGCTCAAGCATGCTCTTTACGGCAAACCCGAGACTTGGCACCTTATATTCTGGCATTTCTATTATGAAAAAGCTCTTTCTGTACTTCATGCCGGTAACAGCCTTTATAAGCAGTGCTCCGAGAAGGACTAAAACGATACCTAACATATAGCATACAAAGCTTACCCACCTGGATTCAGGGAAAAACGCGCCTGCAAACAAAGCGATAACGGGGAGCTTGGCTCCGCAGGGCATGAAAGTCGCAAGCATTGCCGTTGATCTGCGCTCTCTTTCATTTCTGATGGTCCTGCAGGCCATGATAGCGGGGATCCCGCATCCTGTTCCGATT
Source organism: Lachnospiraceae bacterium (assembly GCA_024699595.1). Next base: position 1,144 of record JAILPG010000254.1, read on the forward strand.
ATCATGGGGATTACCGATTTTCCGGAAAGGCCGACCTTTTTGAAGATCGGATCAAGAACTACCGTAGCTCTAGACATGTATCCGCAGTCTTCCAAAAGTGCGATCAAGAAATACATTACCATTACAAGCGGAAGGAAACCTACAACGGCTCCGACACCGCCAATGATACCGTCTATCAGAAGCGCATAAAGAAGAGGATTTGCATCGCCGAGCTTATCTCCTGCCCAACCCTGGAATGACTCTATCCAGCCGGCTAACAGTTCACTCAGCCAGGTTCCTACAGTTGTCTGGCTTATGTAGAATACAAGGAACATAACGCCTGCGAATATGAACAGACCGGCTATCGGATTGGTGACTACCTTGTCGATCGCATCGCCAACAGTCTTATCCTTTGTAAGCGTCTTTCTGACTTCCACATTCTTTACGATACCGTTTACAAACTCGAAACGCTTTCTGTCGGCTGTTTCTACTGCTTCCTTGCTTGTCACGTCCACATCGCCCTGATGATACGGAGCCTTCTGGCCCTTGCCTTCAAGTGCGGCAGCGGCTGCAACAGCTTCTTTTATACCCTGTTCGGATGTAGATACGGTATTTATTACCGGACATCCCAGGCTTTCGGAAAGCTTTGCGGCATCTATCGTATTTCCCTTCTTATCGTTGATATCACTTTTGTTAAGGGCTACAACGACCGGTATGTCAAGCTCTAAAAGCTGAGTCGTAAAGAACAGGCTTCTGCTTAAGTTTGTGGCATCAACGATGTTGATTATCGCATCGGGATGCTCGTTCTTTACGTATCCGCTCGTGATGCTTTCCTCCGATGTGAACGGTGACATGGAATATGCTCCGGGCAGGTCAACGGCTATGATCTCTTTCCCGCTTTCGTTGTACTTGGCCTTTATGGGGCTTTCCTTCCTGTCAACAGTAACACCGGCCCAGTTACCGATCTTTTCATTCCTTCCCGTCAGCGCGTTATACATTGTTGTTTTACCGCTGTTGGGATTTCCCGTTAGTGCGATTCTCATTTTTCTCCTCCTGTTTTTGCATCTATATTTACTAATGTCGGCATCATACTACGATCGCGGATGCAAGCTCGGGGTCTATGTTGTATCTCGCATCCTTTATGGACACTACGAGATTCCGCTTTCTGTCTACCACGGTTATATGCTCTCCGCTGTAGCATCCGAGTGAAAAAAGAAAGCTTTCCATCTCGTCATCCCCTTCGGTATCAACATTTGTGATAACATACTCTTTTCCTATCTCAGCTTCATTAAGATTCATGTTTTCTCTCCTTTTTTATAACAAGCGGCAAAGATTCTTTTACTTTGACGCTTGCCGGCAGGTTAGGATAGGCTAACCGGCTTCCGCAAAAATGGTTAGCCCTCACTAACCATCACTCATTATAGTTAGGCTTTGCTAACCTGTCAAGCACTTTTTTCTGTATTTAATAATTTTTGTTGTGGACGTCCGTTTTTCCGCATCCAGAGCAAAATACCTTTTGACCGCCGCTTGATTATATGGTAAGTTAGTGCTAACGTATTGTTTCCGAAATATGAAGGGAGAATCAATTCATGGCATTACAGGAATCCGGAGAAATGTATCTTGAGACCATATATGTTCTTTCATTGGAATCAAATAACGTCCGCGGTATCGATGTCGGCGACTATCTCGGATATTCCAAGCCCTCTGTCAGCAGAGCCATAGGACTGCTAAAGGATGAAGGCCTGGTAAAAAGAGATGAAGAAGGGTACATAAAGCTGACACAAGCCGGAGAAATAATGGCAAAACGCATCTACGAGCGTCACACAGTACTTACAAAACTGTTAATAAATCTTGGGGTTGACGAAAAGACCGCCTCGGAGGATGCCTGTCGTGTTGAACATTATATAAGCGACAAAACATTTGATGCGATAAAAGCACATATGAAAGAACACGGGGGCTGAACCCCCGTGTTTTTGTCTATACAGACAGTTTTTCCTTAGCCTCTTCCAATACCTCTATCACACGGTCGCACCAGGCGTCGAATTCAGGATCCTCCTTCTGGCACTCATCAGGATGGGAAAGAACATGATCAAGCGCCAGGCGTACGCCCTGTGAGAAAGGAACGTTAGTGGTCATATGCGGAGCCAGGCGTTTAAGCTTTGTGTTGTCAAATACAACAGACACCGACTTATCTCCGATAAGGCTTCCTTCAAAATCATACCCCATCTTTTTCCCGACATCGGAAAGAAACTGTGCCGAAACATAGTACGGCTTGAGCTCCACACCCAGAGCATCTGCGATGGTTTTATATATCTGGTTCCAGGTAAGGACTTCATCTCCGGTTATCTGGAAGGCCTCGCCGATCGCATGACGGTTACCCATAAGACCGATATAGCCGATTGCAAAGTCTGAGTTGAATGTCAGGTGCCATAAGGACGTTCCGTCGCCCTGGATGATGACCGGCTTACCTTCGCGCATACGTTTTATAACCTGCCAGGATCCGTTGTTTCCGTGTACACCAAGCGGGATACTCCGCTCATCATAAGTATGACTCGGGCGTACGATAGTCACAGGAAAGCCTTCCTCCCTGTATTTTTTCATAAGGAACTCCTCACAGGCGATCTTGTTACGCGAGTATTCCCAATGGGGGTTTGAAAGCGTGGTGCCCTCAGTGATGCGGAAATCCGCTGCAGGCTTGTGATATGCGGAGACAGAGCTTATGTAGATATACTGGTCTGTACGTCCCTTAAACAGCCTGTAATCCCTCTCAACCTGCTTAGGAACAAAGCCGATAAACTCACCAACCACATCAAAGTGCATATCACCCAAAGCTTCAAGCACCCCGGCTTCGTCATTGATATCGGCAACTATGGTGCGTACCCCTTCGGGAAGCACCCCGTTACGGTTGCCCCGGTTAAGGACCCAGACTTCCCAATCCGTTTCTTTCAAAAGCCTTTTTACGATCCCGGTACTGATGGTACCGGTCCCTCCGATGAATAATGCTTTCATTTATATACCTCCTGTCCGTTTTCCTGTTTCCACTGAAATACGTTAAGATCCACCTTTCCGTCGGTAACCGTGATCCCTTCTGCCTCCAAAAGCTTTGCCTGCGCTCCCGGCCCTCCGAAGGCAAATTCTCCTGCCAGTTCTCCTTTTGCATTCACAACGCGGAAGCAGGGAATGCTTCCCGGATCGGGATTTTTGTGAAGAGCGTTGCCGACTGCCCTGGCCATCTTCTTATCACCTGCGATCTCCGCCACCTGGGAATACGTAGCCACATGACCATACGGGATCATTTTTACCGCCTCATATATTCTCTTTGAAGGACAGTCGCTTATCAGATCATAACTCTCGGCGATCATGAGCCGGATATCACTGTCCGGAATGTTTCCGTCAAGAATGATCGTATTCCAGTGTTCCTTGTTCTGATGGTATCCCGGTATGACCGATCTATAAATATCACGCCAGAAGAAAACCTTCTCCGGATCCGCTTTCACATTAAGGTTGATATATCCTTCCCTTTCATATGTCCACAGGAAGGCTTTCTTATTCCCTTTATACCTGACCAGCTGCCAGTTTGGATCATGAAACGGGGCATCCTGATACGTATCGGGAAATGACAGCCCATATGTTAATGCTTCTTCTCTTGTTTTCATATGATTCTTAAGCGGGAACCGCTTCCTTTCCGTGTCGTTTTACCTGATACATATTACCGTCAGCTTAGATCAAATATACTCATCTGCGAATACTTTTCCGGCATTTCCTGCATATACTTAAAGCACTCATCGGGCCTGAACATGATCCCGTTTTCTTTGCAGATACCGCGAAACAGCCTCGTCAGTTCTTTCGCATTCGGACTCGGCAGCTCATAGGCATTACCATATCGCCTGATATACTGCTCTTTCATGCCCGGAAAATACCTGTCAAGCGCAGCATAATAATACTCTCTGTCGCCATCCCTGAGAGTAAGTCCCATACCAAAATCGATAACGCCTTTTACACCTGTACGGACACATTCATTTAGGATCGAAGTGATGTTTTCTTCCGTATCATTAATGAACGGAAGTACAGGTGTAAGCCATACGACTGTCGGGATACCTCTTTCCTGCATTATCTCCAATACCTCAATACGGCGCTTTGTATTACACACGTTAGGCTCGATGATCCCACACAGATCATCATCATAAGTTGTAAGGGTGATCTGGACTACGGCTTTTGTACTGCGGTTTATCTCAGTCAACAGATCGATGTCCCTTAGGATACGGTCTGATTTTGTCTGTATTGCGATCCCGAAACCATTCTTTAAAATGATCTCAAGGCACCTCCTTGTAAGGCCCAAGTCTTCTTCGCAATGCATATATGGATCCGACATGGCACCCGTGCCTATCATGCTTTTTTTTCTTTTCGATCTCAGCGCCTTTTCAAGAAGCTTTGGCGCATTCTGCTTAACCTCTATATCTTCAAAAGGATGAGTAAACTGATAGCACCGGCTCCGGCTGTCGCAGTATATACAGCCGTGTGTACAGCCCCGGTATATATTCATCCCGCAGTTTCCGCCGTTTCCGGTCAGAATTCCTTTGGCATCTACAAAATGCATGGATCAAACCTTTCTCACTACCCAAACAGCTTTTGAACACCCCGTGAAACTATCATCTGAGTATTCACCTCTACCACATCCCTTGCCTCATATACGATAGTTTATGCAGCTCCAGGCCGCTGTCAGACGTTCCAGGGACCATGCTGCATTCGCAGGGCTGGTAGACGGAAGGCAGATCGCAGACCTGCCGGTTTCTTTCTCCGAATACCTGCAATAGTACTTATACGCAGTCTGACCGTTTACATATATTTGCCTGATATCGGCATGGTTGAGTATCACATTCAGATCGTTCGCAGACACATTTCGGATGCTGGAATCCGCTGAACCGTCTATATCACATGAACCTATCACATCCCAGAGTGCGATATGATTCTGTAAAAGGAATGCCTTCTTTTCCGAAATGGTAAGCGGTGTATCTGTTCCATACACTGCAGAAGCAACCTTCCAGAATCTATTCTGCGGATGTCCGTAAAAAAAGCCTTCTTCCCTTGATCTCACGGAAGGAAAACTTCCCAGTATCAAAATTTCCGAATTTTCATCATATACCGGCGGTATCGGATGAATGATCATATCTTGAAACCTCAACTATCTTCAAGTAATCGAAGAGCTGGTTTATAACTATTATACAGTAGTGATCTTCAGCATCAGGAAACAGGATCCCTTTTTAATCATAATTAACAGATGGATTCCGGTCAATAATATATACAGTCTTGCTGAGATTTGGTCAGTGAAAAAAACAGGCTTGACAAATTCGACAGGCGTGTCTATAATGAAAATCGACACGTGTGTCGAAATTGGAGGGACGCTATGGCAGCTAAAGGTGAAAAAACAAGAGCTTACATTTTAGACGCTTCTTATGCACTGTTTGCTCAAAAGGGCTTTAAGCAGGTAACCATGAAGGATATATGTGAGATCACCGGTATGAGCAGAGGCGGTTTATACAGTCATTTTTCAAGTACCGGCAGGCTCTTTGAGGCATTGCTTGAGAAGATCACGTACGAGAATACATTTGACATCGAGGGCGAGATCGATAAAGGCACCCCGGCAGCAGCCATCCTTCGTTCTGCGCTTACGCAAATGCAGAAAGGGATCAGTCATCCCGAAGATTCTCTGAGCGTCGCAATATATGAGTATGCGCAGTTAAATGAGCCCGGTGAGATCATTAAGCTTAATCATCGTGCGGAAGAAAAATGGGCAAGGCTCATCAATTACGGAATTAAAACCGGTGAATTTAAAGATGTGGATGTCAGGGAAATAGTCAGTATGATCCTGTATTCATATCAGGGACTTCGAATGTGGAGCAGGATAATTCCGATAAAAAAGAAAACTTCAGATCAGATAATAAACCATATCAGAAAACAGCTGATAACAGAAGACGGAAGGAATAAATGATCAAACTTGTCAGACCTGATAAAGAATTAAAGAACAGCGCGAACGCTTTTAAGCAGGAGTTTTTTACGCATAACGAGAAGACCATAAACGGCAGTGAATTACTGGATCAGACGGATGATTATGATGAATGGCTGAAGGCTGTGACAGCCAATACAGACCCTGCTACGGCAGATCCGAATTGGGTTGTTACCGACACTTTTTTTGCTCTGGATGAAAACTACAGGATAGTTGGCATCATCGATCTGCGGCATACGCTTAATGATTTTCTGAAAGACTTCGGGAACTGTGGCTACAGCGTCCGCCCGACCGAAAGAAGAAAAGGCTATGCAACCGAGATGCTGCGACAGATACTTATCACAGCCAAAGAAACCGGTTTATCCGAGTTACACCTGTCCGTAGAAAGATCAAACGAACCTTCAATAAAAACCATCATAAAAAACGGTGGTGTTTACGAGCGAAGCTTTGAATATGAAAATGAACCTGCCGATGTGTATCTTTTCGATTTACGCTAAAGTTGTTTCTGAGTCGTCCCAAAGCTCATATCGATACCCGTCAGGATTCGCCCTCCTTAGAACAGGTAACTCACGATTCGCGATCAGCCTTCCGATCCTCGTCTCGCATCTTTTTTCATATTCAGCAACTGCTTCTTCATAAGTCAGTTTCAATGTGGAAAGGTGAAAATCCTCTATCTCATCCTGCATCAGGTTCTTATCACCGAATGATGTAACCTTGCAAAGATAATAGTTATTCAGGTTGTGCCGATGGATCAGGTTGTAATAATCGCTGACAACACCGATCTTGCAGACGATCTCTACCTCTGCACCCAACTCCTCTTTAAGCTCACGTTTAATAGCCGTATTCAGATCTTCACCGGGTTCGACTCCTCCGCCGGAGGTTTCAATAAGTGTCGCTCTTCCGAAATCATCATCCCTTTCGGCGCGCACAAAATAAAAATATCCGTCATTGTCATATACAATAGCCCTTGCTATCCTTCTGTCATGATCCGTATATTCAAATGGCCACTCTGTATCCTGAAGCTCGATCAATAATTCTGTTGTCGGGATCTTCTTCACATATACCCTGGACAGTTCTCCGTTCATGTCCTTCATCTCTGCTTTGAATTCACATCCATATTTCTCATAGAGACCGGTTTCATTTGTCGAGATATAAACTTCTGAGACACCATCTTTTATCGCAAGCCTTTCTACCTCTTCCATAAGAATCCCAACATAATGATGCCCCCTGTACTTTGGGAACGTATAGACAAATCCCATCCACGGAGTAAGCTCTGTGGGCTGAATGTCATCTCTTTCAGCGTATGTGCAGAACGAGATCAGTTCATCGCCGTCTGCAAGAAGCAAAACCTTGGAATTCTCACCTGCAGCATCAAAGAAGGTTCCTTTGCCAAGCAGCTCGTACAGATATGCTGCAGCACCCCAGTCGCCTTTCTTTATTTCATTAAGCCAGTGTTCTTTTTTATCGCTGTCAAAATAATTGATCACTCTCATGAATATCCCTTTGGTTACCGCGCTGATCGTCCGGATTTCTTCAGAGACGATTTCCGAAGGCCTCCGCTTTCTCCCAATGATCCTGATACAAACTGTCCGGGAAATCATATTCCTCAGGGGGTATGAGTTACCGGAGTATCGAATTTCTTCTTTACCATTTTCACGGAAAAAGAATCCGAACTCTCCGTCTTTTCAAGATCGAAGTATTCTTCCGTGGTGTACCTCATCATAATAGGAGTTCCCTTCCATTCTTCCTTGGGCAAGGGAATTATTTTATATTCATTCATTATTCCATGTATAATTCGCTTCATAATTCACACACCATAATATATTCTTCGTTGGCTTCTATTCCACGTAGAAGCATGAAACGCACCTCGTTATTCTTTTTCCTCCGGAATAGCAATTTTATCCAATCCCCGGATTCATCCTTGTTTTCCCTTTAGGAAATCAATCCTGATTAACGCCTTTCCATTAGGAAGCGGTGTCCTTGTTTGGATTATCTCTTT
>JAILPG010000013.1 GCA_024699595.1 Lachnospiraceae bacterium
TTAAGATGAGAACAGGCTCTGAGCCTGCAGACAGCGGTCTTAAGTACAGCAAAATGGTGACCACGGGATCAGCTGAGCCCGGCACCATAAGAGTCCGTTACAAAGAGCCTCTTTCGGATACATCCAAAGAGCTTGAAAAGGTCATTGAAAACGCTGAGGCCTCCTATACGGATAACCTCCGTCTGGCCTTCATCGTATACGTGTGTGCCGAAAAGCTTCGCGGCTCGGATAAGATCACCGATAAAGAACTTAAGCTTGCTGAAAAGCTCTATAAGGAGCTTGACGATAACATCAAGGACAAAAACTCCGCAGATCTTTACAAGCTTGCAGGTATTCTTGATAAGAGCGAAAAAGAACTCGGGATCGGGATCCCGGAAGATCCCTTTGAGTGGTAGGATCCTATCCCTAAAAAACGTGCACCGTGTGCACAACAGGACTCCATCCGTATATAGGCGGATGGAGTTTTTTATGCCATGAGCGTCCAAATATGATAATATGATGCCAGGGTCAAAAGTACCCGCACAAAAGACACAGAATATCGGGAGGCTTCCATGGACAGGCAAAAGAAGCAGTCTGCGGACAATAAGAATACAAAGCGTACGGGAGAGAAGGCCTCGCAGAGTTTTTCCAGATCCACCAGAGAACAGATCATATATATCATTGTCCTGATCATGTTCGTTGTGATATCTGCCTTCGTCTGCAGCCGAAATGTTGTAAACAACCCTGTAAACATCATTCAGGCAGACGATAACTGGATCACGGAAGACGGACAGAGTGTAAATGCGGACGACCTGTCTGAGGGCTCTCAGCAGATAACAAAAGACGTAAGCGGACTCGTCGCAGATGATACTGCCCTGTGCTTCAGGAGCATAGACACGGAATTTACGGTATATGCAGACGGCCATCCGATCTATGACTATCATCCCTCCATATCTCCGCGCTTTGGAAGATCCTACGGAATGAATATCCATACGGTAGCCGTTCCCACAGGCACGAAAGACCTGAGCCTTAAACTCGATCCCGTATTTCCTTCGGTTCCTGCAGATATAGATAACATAATGATCACGGATTCAGGACACTACATGCTTGATTATTTCAGGAAACACCTATTCTCTTTCGAGCAGTCCTCCATAACCCTGTTACTCGGCCTGTTCTTTTTGATAGTCGGACTTTCAAGTGCCCTTATGATGCGCCAGGCAGGTATCGACTTCATATCTTTCGGCATCACCTGCATGCTCATCGGATTTGTCGGGTTTAATGACACCATGCTTCTACAGCTGCTTACCGGCCATCCGGAAATGATACGTGTCGTAACCTATATCTGCCTCATCTTTCTGCCGTTTCCGGCTCTAACATTTTTTGCCGGAGCAACAGGCTACGGCCGTTCAAAGCTTGTATCGGGCATGCTGATCTTATGCCTTGTCAATTTTGCGGCACAGGTCCTTGTCACACACATAGGCATTTCCGATTACTTCTATCTCGTTGCCATAAGCCATGTCATCATAGGGATAAGCATAGTAATGGCTGTATGGTTTGTGATACAGGCAAAAAGACATGGCGGGATCCGTTCCGCACTTATGAAGAGCGTCACTGTAGGCCTTGCCGCCTGCGCAGCGGGCGTTATCATCGACCTTTTGCGTTTCCATCTGTTCAAAAGTCACGGAGCAGCCGGTTTTACAAGACTCGGTGTCCTTATATTTACCGCTGTCATAGGATTTTTCCTGTTCCGAGAGCAGACAAGGGCTATCAAACAGAAGCAGATAGAGAGTATGACGCTTGTAAGTGAGATAACGGAAGCCTTTGCAAGGGTCATAGATATGAAAGACCGCTACACAAACGGCCATTCCACGAGAGTTGCAAAATACACCGCAATGCTTGCAAAAGAGCTTGGGTATGATGATGAGACAGTGGAAAAATACTACAGGATCGGCCTTTTGCATGATGTCGGAAAGATCGGCATTCCAAGTGCCCTTTTAAATAAACCTGGAAAACTTACAAGAGATGAATATGATGCGATCAAAGCCCACACCTTAATGGGTTATGAAGCACTAAAGGGCATCAGCATAATACCCGAGCTTGCCGTAGGTGCGAAATCCCATCATGAACGACCTGACGGCAAGGGATATCCTAACGGTCTTTCGGGAGATGATATACCGAGAGTTGCACAGATAATCGCTGTTGCAGACTGTTTCGATGCGATGTATTCCGACCGTCCTTACAGAAAGAGGCTGGAATTCGGCGATGTCGTTTCGACAATTAAAGAAGTATCGGGAACACAGCTTTCGCCCGAAGTGGTAGAGGCCTTCTTAAGGCTTGTTGATAAAGGTGAGTTCATCCATCCGTTCGACCTCGTCTGAGAAGGAAAAACGGACCGGCAGACTGTCTCCTTAAATGCTCAGATGTGATGTCACCTGACCTCGTTTTATTACTGCTTTTAAGTTAAGTTCTTTATCCATGATCAGAAGATCCGCCTGCTTTCCGGGCGAGATCTCTCCTATCCTGTCAGATACCCCAAGGATCTTTGCGGGATTCTTCGTCGCACACAAAACCGCATCCTCAAGCGGGATATCCATGGTCTTTACTGCATTTGTCATGCATTCATAAAGGTTTGATACAGAGCCCGAGATAGTAGATGTCCCATAAAGGGTACATATCCTTCCCTTCTTTTCTATCTTCTGACCTCCCAGTTCATACACTCCGTCAGGCATTCCCGCTGCCCTCAGACTGTCGCTTATAAACACCACTCTGTCTGAAGAAAGCTCTGAAAATGCGCTGCGGACTGCAGCCGGATGTACATGTATCCCGTCACAGATAAGCTCAGCATTTACGCTCTCACTGTCAAAGACCGCATTCACAACTCCGGGATCCCTGTGTGAAAAAGAGCTCATTGCATTATAAAGATGCACTGCGTGTGCGGCTCCTGCCTCTATCGCTTTCATTGCCGTATCATAGTCGGCATTTGTATGCGCAAGTGAGACCGTGACCTTATCCTTTACGGCCCTTATATAATCCTCAAAGCCCGGATTTTCTTCGGGTGCAAGACCTATGATCTTAAGAAGTCCTCCCGCTGCCGCAATAAAGCGCTCAGCCATGCTTACATCAGCATGCTTTATGAATTCTTCATTCTGTGCACCTTTTTTTGCATGGCTTATAAAAGGGCCCTCCATATTAAAGCCGATAAGCTCCGAAAGACTGTTATCTCCTGCATGCTCATCGGAAAATCTCTTTCCGCAGGAAAGAACTGTTATAAGCTGTTCCTCAGGAAGCGTCATCGTCGCGGGACAGATCGAGGTAACCCCCTGAGACAGCTCATAAGCAGCTATCTTTTCAAAATCCCCGATCTTCCCGTCACAGACATCATATCCAAGTGCCCCGTGAAAATGCAGATCGATAAGTCCCGGGATCACATACATTCCCGAAGCGTCGATCTCCTCACCGAAACTTTCATCTGAGCATGGCATAACGGAGTCATCTTCGCCAAAGATCTTTTTTATGACTCCGCCTTCTGTCTCTATGTTTCCTTTGTGAAACTTTCTGTCAGTGCCGTAAAAGGCCGCATTTATTATACGCATCCTACTCCTCCGGATATGCATCCTTATCTGCGATGACCACCAGGTTTGTGTGAAGCTTAAGTACAGAGGCCGGACATTCGGGACAGATGGGCCCAAACAGCACCTTATTAAGCGCTTCCCTCTTATCAGCTCCGCTTACGATAAGAAGCACCCTTCCTGCGCCCATTATCGTGCCTATACCCATTGTAACTGCCTTCCTTGGAACATCCTCAGGTCTGTCAAAAAGCCTTGAATTGGCATTTATCGTGGACTCTGTAAGGCTTACTACATGGGTATCCTTTATGAATTCCTTAGCCGGCTCATTAAAGCCGATATGACCGTTATGTCCGAGTCCCAAGAGCTGCAGGTCGATGCCTTCAAGCTTTTTTATCATCTTTTCATAGTCTTCGCACTCTTTTTCCAGATCTTTTGCAAGTCCGTTTGGCAGGAAAGTGTTGTCCCTGTTTATGTTTACGCGCTCAAAGAGCTCCTTGTTCATAAAATACCGGTAACTGTGTATGTCCTCGGGAGCAAGCCCCGCATATTCATCAAGATTTACGGTACGCACAAGACTGAAATCAACCAGTCCTTTTTCATATAATGATACGAGATTTTCATAGGTACCTCTCGGCGTCGTTCCTGTCGCAAGGCCCAGTACACAGTCGGGCTTTAAGGTTAACTGTGCAGCTATATAGCTTGCCGCTCTCTCGCTTAATTCCTCATAATTGTTTACCCGGATTATCCTCATTTCTGTTCCCTCTTTTTATTGTTCCTGTATTCATTCGCACTCATGCCCGTGATCCTCTTAAAGACCCTTGCAAAGTGCGCCATATCCACAAACCCGACCTTTTCTGCTATATCAGCGACATGCAGCGACGGATCGTGAAGCAGTTCTTTTGCTTTTTCTATTCTTATGCCGTTTAAAAGCTCCGAAAAATTCTTTCCCGTGACATTGTTTAAAAGCTTTGAAAGATGCCACACACTTACATAGACATGCTCCGCGACATCCGCAAGCTGGAGCTTTTCCGTGTAGTTTTCCCGCATATACGAAAGTGCGCTGTCCACGATAAAATTGCCGGCCGTGGAAGGCTCTTTTTCACTGTCTTCTGCGCTTTCTTTTCCATCATCACGCAGATCCTTTCCGTCAAGCTTCTGCACCATGCTCTCTATTGCTTCGGAGAGCTCTTCCATTTTGGATGGCTTTAACAGAAAACGATGGACGCCTAAGGTTATGGCCTGTCTTGCATACTCAAAATCACGGTAGCCGGTAAGGATCGATATCTCCATATCCTTATGCTCTGATTTGAGCGCGGCTATCATGGTAAGTCCGTCGATACCGGGCATCTGTATATCCGTAAAGAGGATGTCGGGCTTAGTCTCGTCTATGACCCTTATCCCTTCCTGTCCGGAATCAGCCGTGCCCGCCACCTCGCAGCGAAAGCTCTTCCAGTCGATCATCTTACTGAGTCCCGTAACGATCGCCGGCTCATCATCCACTATGACTACCTTATAGATATCCTTCATTGCCATACAGCTCCCATATATCATCCTTTGATGGCGCCTGCCGTCATACCTTTAATGATATACTTCTGTAAGCATATATACAATATTACGACCGGAATGACCACTAACGTTACTGCCGCGGCCATAAGTCCGTAATTGGTGCCCTCCTGGCTTGTCAGTTCGTTTAGAAGCCTTGTGATCGCACGCATTTCAGGACGTCTTAAAAAGAACATCTGCGTAAACAGGTCGTTATATGACCACAGGAAGGAAAATACCGCAACGGTGACAAATGACGGTTTGCTAAGCGGCAGTACCACCCTGAAAAATACGCCCGGTATCGAGCAGCCTTCAAGATGCGCAGCCTCCTCAAGATCAAGCGGCAGCTCCCTTATATAGCCCGAAAGGACTATGATCGAGAAGGCAAGATTTCCGGCCACCTGGGGCAGTATCACCGATAACATCGTAAGTCCCCAGCTGCTCGTGTTTACTATCCCCCATCCCATCTCCATCGTAAAAACAGGAATGATCGTTGAAAAAACGGGAAACATCATTGCCGCTATAATAAGTCCGTTAATGAACTCTTTTCCCTTAAAATCAAAGCGCACAAGAGCATAAGCTGCAAGTCCCGCTATTATCATCACACACAGGGTAACGCAGCCTGAGATAAAGATGCTGTTTCCGTAAGCCCTGAAGATGTTTAGGTTCTTAAATGCTCTGGAATAATTTGCGGTCGTAAACAGATCTCCGAGCGGAAGACTGAATGACTGCGCAAGTATCTTATCCTTTGCCTTGAAGGAATTCTGTATGACCCAGATGATGGGATAGATCGTAGTCAGTGCCCACAGCGAAAGGATAATGTAAGGTATTACAGTCTTTTTTTTCTTCATCCTATTCATCCCTTTCCTTGAATACTGCCTTTGAAAGTCTTGAGAGTGCTACTCCCAGAACGACTATCAGCACTGCGAGCGTAGCACCGTAATCCACGTCCTTGACTTCCATTGTCTGGTAATACATATAGGTTCCCGTAAGGAAGGTCTGCTTAAGCGGCATGCCCTTCGGAAACATAGTCCATGGAAGGTCGAATACCTTAAGCGCGCCTGTAACTCCAAGTGTTAAACAGGTGCAGAGTACATTATGTACCATCGGCACCGAGATGTATCTTACCTTCTGCCAGACTGTGGCTCCGTCTATGGAAGCCGATTCGTAAAGCTCCTCCGGAATATTGTTAAGTCCGGTGACAATTATCACGAAGTAGAAGCCGACGTACTGCCATACTACGGGAAGCATCATGGTCGCTATCGCATGCTCTTCGGCCTTCCAGTCCGTAAGTGTCGTCTTTCCGAAGATCTCAAGGATCTGGTTGATCATACCCTTGTCGTATAAAAAGATCAGGTTGAACAGAAGTCCCAGAGCCGTAGCCGAGATGACGATCGGGAAGAAAAAGACCGTGCGGTAGAACTTTCCGCCTTTGGGGATGTTATCTACCAAAAGTGCGAGCACTAAAGCCATACCGACCTGCCCTATTATCGTGGCAGCGATCATTATGACGGTATTTTTAAGGGATGTGATGACGATCGGATCGGAAAAGAGCTTTGTATAATTTTCATACCAGGGATCGTTCCACTTTGTCCCGAAGGTTCCCAGATTCTTAATGTGCCTGAAGCTTTCCACTATGTTCATAAAGAACGGATAGAACAGGTATATTCCCATCAGTAACAGAGCCGGAAGCAGAAAGATCAGCACATATTTTTTGCTTTTATATATATTTGACATTTATTGGCCCTCTTATTATTTCCGGCGGCCCTTGGGGCCGCCGGAAAACATGGCTTACTGTTTATGATCTGTTACTTTTTATTCCTGTCCTGCAAGATATGTGTCTATACCTTCCTGAACCGCATCGTAAGCACTTACGTTTCCTGATACGATGTCGGGCATTCCGTCAAAGGTCGATACTCTGCACTCACCGTTAAAGAGATCCTGTACTGCGCCTGTAAGGCTTGTAACTCCGCTCATCCAGTCCATAGCCTTGATCTGGAGTGAGGTAAAGGAGCTTGCGTCAACCTCGGGAGCATTCTTAAGAGCCGAAGCCGTATGCTGTGCAAATTTGGGAACTACTTCATCGCTTGTCATATATTCAACAAAGCTTACTGCTGCTGCCTGCTTGTCAGGATCTTCCCATGCCTTTGTGGTGATGTAGTAACCCATCGAGAGACCTCCGATCATGTCTGTGGTCTTACGGTTGCCCTTTCCGGGGAAGTATGTGATGTCAAACTTGTCAAGCTTTTCTGTATCGAGTGTTGAAGGATCATCGGGATCTGACTGGCAGGCTCCTGTGATGCCGCCGACCTTCCATGAGCCGTCAAGTAAGAATGCAGCCTTTCCGTCTGTAAACATTGCAACTGTCTCATCATCGGTAGCCGAAAGTGTATTGTCGGGCAGATAGCCTTTCTCATACAGGTTCTTGATCTCCTCGATACCGTTTACCCACTGTGTTCCTGTCTCGTCGTCTGCCGATGTGGGGATGTTCAGATGATTCTCGGGTGTCTGCTCGTTAAAGATCGCAAATTCCCACCAGTAATGAGGGATCGTGCTTAATGATACAGCGATCGGAGTATAGCCGGCATCCTTGATCTTTCCGCAGATCTCAAGGAAATCGTCCCAGGTAGTATCAGCTGAAGGCTTCTCCACTCCTGCTGCCTCAAGGACTTCCATGTTGCAGAAGAGGCCTTCCCAGTATCCGTTTACGGGAACCGCATACTTAACGCCGTCTGCGGGTGAAGCTGCGATCAGGTCATCATTCATGTTTGAAGCATATTCGGGATAGGTCTTTCTGATCTCGTCTATTGAAACAACCTTGCCGGCGCTTACGAAATCGTCTGCATCTGCTCCGTTAAAGAAGAAAAGTACATCAGGCTCTGAACCTGTTTCGAAATCGGTTAGGATCCTGGTCTTAAAGCTCTCGTCGGAAGTTGCCGAGGTATCGCTTACGGTATTTCCTGTCTCTGCCTCCCAGGCTGCTACTGCATCCTTGAAGTTCTGGGCATTGCTGTCCTCACCTGCATAGGTTGTCGTTACATTGATCTCTACGCCCGATGCGGCGTCACTGCTTGTGTTGTCACCGCTTGCTGCAGGAGCTCCGCCTGCACAGGCTGTTAATGAAACTGCCATCGCGCTTCCAAGAAGGATGGCTAAAAGTCTCTTTGTTGTCTTTTTCATAGATTCGTACCCTCCGTTTTACAAAGATTACCTGTTGTGTTCTGTCTGCCGGATCGTTTCGTTTTCTATCTATCCGACGAGTATATCTTATATGAAGAGGGAAGGGATTAGAATTGTTCGTTTTGGTCTTTCTTGACTATAATTGTGAAGGTGGTATCACCCTCTGCATTTACCGAAAAATCAAGGCCGTAAGCGTCTCCGTAGAGCATCTTCAGTCTGCGGTTTACGTTCTGTATGCCTACGCTTCCGTTTCTTTCAGCGCCATCCGTCATGGCAAGAAGCTCCTCTATGTGCTTAAGCTTTTCACGGTCCGGAACCCCGTGATTTACGATACGGAGCCTCAAGCACTCTTCTATGTCCCCATCTTCCTTCTCATCCGAGACAAACAGACCCACATAGCGGTTGCCTTTGCTGTCCACTCCGTACTTTACCGCATTTTCCATAACCGGCTGTATTATGAGTCTTGGCACCATAAATGCCAGACAGTGTTCGGGAACCTTCTCTTCATAATTAAAGCGGTCGCCGTAGCGGCACTGTATGATATAGATATATGCACGGACATAGGAAAGCTCCTCGGAAAGAGGGATCAGCGAACGCTTGTCCCTGTTTGTGGTAGCCTCCATCATGGTCGATAAGGATTCGATCATCCGGCTTGCCTTCTCATTGCCCGAAAGCCTTGTCTCCCAGTTGATTATCTCAAGGGTATTGTTAAGAAAATGCGGATCTATCTGGGACTGGAGCGCATGGATGTTTGCATCCCTTAAGGCTATCTCCTCAAGGAATATCTTGTTAAACTGCTCGTCAAGCTTTACGGACATGCGGTTAAAGCTCTCTGTAAGCTCTGCGATCTCCGTATTCTGACCTTCCGATATTACCGTCTCCCCGTATTTTCCCTCGGCAATGGATCTTGCAGCCTCCTTAAGCTTGAGTACAGGGTTGCTGATCCTGTTGTTTACAAACAGAAAGGCCACAATAAGTAAGACCGCAAGTGACACCGGCATGATCTCGAGAAGATACTTCATGGCATTCCATTCATTCATAAGAGAGCCCCTGTCATAGAGGATCATGTAAGTAAAGTCATTGCCTTCTATTTTTTCCCTGTGTCCCGTATATGAACCTGCCTCCCCGCTTAGGAGAAAGCTTCCCTCACTCTCAGGGATCCTTAAGTCTTCCGCGGGCATTTCCTGTGAGGAATAAAGCTTTGAACCGTTACAGAAGATCGTCATCCCCTCGGATCCCGGGATTGAATAAAGGCCTTTAAATATCTCTTCTATATTTAATTCCATGATAAGAACGGCATAGGGTACAAAACGGTTGTCCACGATATTTCTTACCATGTATACTCTCCCGCCTGACTGCATGAAGCTTATGTTCGTACCAAGATCTTTTGCAAAATTAAGAAGCTCTGGCAGAGCCTCTTCCTGAAATGAGGTAAGAGGGAGCTGCTTTATCTTAATGCTGTTATTCTGCGTCTGGTAGATCTTTTCGGGCTCATCCGCAAATACAAGGACCGTCCTGTTAAAGCAGGAATTGAACTTGTAGTTTTCTTCAAGAAAACGGGTTATCTGGGAGCGGAGCTTTCCCGCATCCTTATTTTCCCCGTACTCAAGATAGGCAAGACGGATCGTTGAATTGTATGAAGCATCCCTGCTCTCACGTATACAGTCCTCTATGGACAGCTGCGAAAGCTCGGATGCCTTATCCATAAGACCGGTAACTGTCTTGTCCACCTGACGGGTTACCGTCTTTCGACCCTGGATGATCAGGATGAACATAAGGACCAAAAGAGGAAGAAACCACACTAAAAGCAGGAGCCTGAAAAGCTCCTGCCTTAATGTCAGTTTCCTGTTGTTATCTTTATCAGTCTTCCTGCTGTCTGAGTCCGAGAAACTCTCTGTAGATCCCGCAAACCATTTCCGCATCAGATTCCTCTTTCATCTCGCAAAATACCCTTAAAAGCGGCTCCGTTCCGGAAAACCTTGCGCTTACCCAGCCGCCGTCCTTAAAGGTTACCTTGCTTCCGTCCAGATAGGATACACTGTCGATCTCAAAGGGCAGATCCGGAAGCTTCTTATCTTCCATGAGAAGCTTTATATACTCCTCCTTCTGCGCTGCCCTGAAGGTATAGTTGTTTTCAACCATGCACAGCCCGCCGACCTCGCTTCTTATATCGTCATATATCTGAGACATCTTCTTTCCGGTCACCGCAAGCATCTCCACAAGCAGGGATGCGGCATAGATCCCGTCCTTACCCTTTATATGCCCCTTCACGGTAAGGCCTCCTGAAGATTCTCCGCCGATAAGCGCATCCACCTCGTTCATTTTGGCCGATATATGCTTAAAGCCGACAGGAACCTCATAGCATTTTTCCCCGAACTTCTCTGCCAGCCTGTCAAGCATCGCGGTCGTGCAGAGATTTTTGACCACAGGTCCCTTCTTTCCCTTATATTTTACTAAATAATAGTATAACAGTACAAGTATGTCATTCGGCGTAAGATAGCGGCCTTTGTCATCCACGACACCTATACGGTCCGCATCTCCGTCGGTAGCGATGCCTATGTCAAAACCGCTTTCGAGCACCGTATTTGAAAGAGCCCTCATCCTCTCCTTATTGGGTGCGGGAAGCTTTCCTCCAAAGAGCGTGTCATGCTGGCCGTGGATCGTCTCCACCTCGCAGCGGGCGGTTATGAGTATCGTCTTTATCGAGGTCTCGGAAACGCCGTAAAGAGGATCGAGAGCCACCCTTAATCTCGCATCCCTTATTGCCTTTACATCGATCTCCGAGAGGATGCTGTCTATATAGTCATTGATCGGATATATCTCCTCGATAAGGCCCTGCTCCAAAGCATCCGCATATTCGAGGTACTTAACCGGCTCAGTTACCTTTGAGATATAGCTTTCGATATCGGCAGTCTGCTTTTCATCGGCATCCCTGCCGCCCTTTGTAAAGACCTTGATACCGTTGTATATCGCGGGATTGTGGCTTGCAGTGATCATCATCCCGTAGGGAAGGTCATTCTTCATCACGTAAAACATCACAAGCGGAGTCGGGCAGGATCTGTTTATAAGACTTGCCTTTATACCTGCTGCCGCAAAGACCTCTGCCGCCCAGCGCATCGCTTCCTTCGAAAGGAATCTCCTGTCATAGCCCATTACGACCCCTTTGTCACAGACGCCCTCTGCCTGCATCTTGTCGGCAAGTGCCCTGCTAAGGATCTGTATGTTAGCCTTTGTAAAATCCTCTCCGATCACGGCTCTGAAGCCGCCTGTCCCGAACTTTATCATGTTTTTCCTCCTTATCATCCCATATATACTTTCACTTCGATCTCATCTCCGGACTTTATGACCGGTACGCTTGATACTTCCTTTCCGTCTGCCTCTATCCTCTTAACGCCCTTTTCGACGTGACCTTCATTGATGACCGAAATATGATACGTGCCTCCCCTGAAGCGCCTGTCAACATTAAAGCCCTCCCAGGAAGCGGGAATGCAGGGATCTATTACAAGCCTGTCATAGTCCGGCCTGATACCGAGGATATAATGGGTGACCGCAAAATATGACCATCCCCCGCTTCCCGTCATGAAGGGATGATGCGCCCGCCCGTATGTGCTGTGAGCCCTGCCGCTTATGAACTGGCAGTATGAATATGGCTCTGCCGCTCGGGTCTCGATCTTATCATTCTGATAGTAAGGGCAGAGTGCCTTATAATACTCCATCGCCCTGCTTCCGTGTCCCATAAGACACTCCGCAGACCATACCCAGGGATTCGGATGGGAAAAAATACTGGCATTCTCCTTAAGTCCCGGATACACGCGGGTGATAAAGCCTATCGAATCATCGGGCACCGTATATGCGGGCCAGTTAAGCTCTATGCCCCATGGAGTAAAGAGATGCTCATATATGGATGAAAGAGCCTTCTCTGCCTTGTCCTCATCCGCTGCTCCTGATAACACCGCCCAGGCATTGCTCTCAAGATGGATCCTTCCCTCTTTGTCCTCATGCGTTCCGATCTTTTTACCTTCTGAGGTAAAGCCTCTTAAGTACCACGCTCCGTCCCATAATATGCTGTTTAGGAGCCCTCTAAGCTCATCCCTCATCTTTTTATAGCGGCTTACATCCTCATCCTTGTTAAGAAAGGCTGCAGCCTCGATAAAGCTGTCAAGCGCCCTGTAATGAAGGAAGGATACAAGAGCACTCTCCCCGCCTCCGAGGTTTAAACAGTCATTCCAGTCGGCCCTGAGGCCCAGAGCCACACCGCTCTTTCCAACCTGGGCATGGGTGAACTCAAGGATCTTTTTCATATGCTCATATACCGATCCGCTCCCGCCGTCGGCATATCCGTATTCTTTCAGCAGAAATGAAGTATCTCCGGTTTCTTTTACATACTCTGTTATGGAAGGAACAAGCCACAGAGCATCATCCGAGCAGGCATCCGAAAGCCCGTGTACCATATCCTTTCCTTCTCTCTCGGGGATAACGGTCGGGGATTTGAAAGGCTTCTTTCTCTTCTTTTTTTCCTCTTCCGGCTCAAACCAGGCCGGTTCGAACAGATGGATACCGTATCCGCTCTGCGTAAGAGCTGACAAAAGCTCCTCTATCCTCTTTTTACAGCCTTCGGGATTGCTTGCTATAACAGTCATCGCATCCTGTGCCGTATCCCTGTAGCCAAGCCCTGTCCTGCCTCCGACCTCGATGAAGGAGGCAAATCGCGAGAACATAACGTTTATCTCGGACTGATACAGAGTCCAGGCATTTATCATCGTATCGATACCCTTTTCGGGTGAGTTTACATAAAATGACTCCTGCTTCTTTTTCCAGAAATCCTTAAGCTTAAGATATGCCTGATCGAGCACCTCCGGATCCCTGTATCTTTCCCTTATCGCCTGCGCTTGTTTGAGTCTTCCTTCTCCGAGGAAATATATGAGTCGTATTGACTCATCAGGCTCTAAAGTGATGTCCTTCTGAAGACTTGCACAGTGGTTGCCGCCAAGCTCCTTGCTTCCTGAACACTTCCCTTTTGCGACAGCCTCGGGATCCGTCTCTGTATGGTAGGTCCCAAGGAACTCATCCCTTAGGCAGTCATAGCCGTCAGGCGTGAAATTCGCCGTAAAATACTGATAACCCTCCTCTTCATAGAAGAGGTCATAAAGGATCACGCCATCCCGGTAATCCGAGCCCGCACAGTAAAGGCTCATCTGGAAATTCTCGTTATCTATCGGGATCTGATGGAAGGAAAACTCCGCATAGGAAAATACGGACAGCTCCCTCTTTCGTCCGCTCTCATTTTTTATATTTACATCCCAGACAAGTGCCTGTTCTCCGATCGGGATCGTAAGGCGCTCCGAAGCCTTTATCCCGTCATACTCACATTCATATACGGAATAAGAAAGGCCGTGGCGGGCGCGGTACTTTGCCCTGTTAAGGTCCTTTCCGACGGGCTGCCAGGAAATGCTGAAATAATCCCCGTTTTCCCTATCTCTTATATAGATATAATCTCCGGGGCGGTCCATCGGCACGCTGTTTCCCCGAAACCTTGTGATCCTGTGATACTGGGGCGATTTATAAAACAGATATCCTCCGGCGG
>JAILPG010000271.1 GCA_024699595.1 Lachnospiraceae bacterium
TAAGACTGACTTATCAGGAGAAATACACGGACTGTCACGCCGATCTCTGTGTGTATGACGAAAACGATCTGTCTCAGTCGATCGCGTATAAAATTGGGATCGGAAACGATGAGGGTCTTAGTTTTACGGCAAAGCAGGGACATCTGTATCAGATCCAGGTAAGACATAATACGGGATACAGTGATTACGCTCTGTGGATACGTAACGAATGACGATCACTGTTCTTCAGAATTATGTAAACTAATTTGGCTGGTATTCTTTGATGGTTGACATCCGTTTTTCATTGTTATTTTTCCAAATAAACATTATACTGTTACATAGGCAGGTAAGTAATGGGCGAAAGCTCATAAAACCGTAATTATTGGGAGGTAATGAAATGAAATCTAAATTTGGTATCAGAGAAGTAGTTGCGGCAGGTATCGGATCTGCATTATTTGTGGCTCTTACGGAGATCCAGATCCCGCTCGGCTTTATTCCTAACACTGCATTACAGCCGAGAGTTGCTCTTCTTGGATTCTTTTCGGCAGTATTCGGCCCCATCGTAGGCGGCATCGTAGGCCTTTTGGGCCATGCTCTCGGTGATGCACTGTTTTACGGAAGCATCTGGTGGAGCTGGGTTATTCCCGAGGCAGTTGTCGGCATCGCCATCGGTGTCTTTGCAGACCGCTTTAAGATCAAGGAAGGCGGTTTTGACAGAAATGCCGTTATAACCTTTAACATCGTGCAGATCGCCGCTCAGGCTGTTGCATGGATCGTTGCCGCACCTTTGCTTGATATCGTTATATATAAGGAGCCCGCTAACAAGGTATTTGTTCAGGGATTCTTTGCATTCCTCGGCAACTTCATCATTGCTGCCATCCTCGGAAGCCTGCTCTGCTACGGTTATTCAATGATCGGAGCAAGGTCTGACAGCCTTAAGAAAGAGGATTAGAATAAAAGATAGTAGGGCATTTTAATGGAACCTGTCATTGAGTTTAAGGATTATTCCTTTAAATACAGATCACAGACCGAGCCTACGCTCAAAAACATCGATCTTACCATATACAAAGGTGAGAAGATCCTGATCGCAGGCCCCTCAGGTTCGGGAAAATCGACACTGGCTCATTGTATAAATGGGCTGGTGCCTTTTTCGTATAAAGGTGATATCACGGGAACGTTAAGGATCAAAGGAGAAGATCCTGAAAAGCTCGGTATCTTTGGCCTTTCAAAGATCGTCGGCACGGTGCTTCAGGACACGGACGGACAGTTTGTCGGCCTTACCGTGGCAGAGGATATCGCTTTTGTGCTGGAAAACGACAAGACTGCCACAGATGAAATGAAGAGCAGGGTAAAACATGTCGCGGAACAGGTCGGACTTGAGAATTTTCTGTCCCAGTCCCCGACTGAGCTTTCGGGTGGGCAGAAACAGAGAGTGTCAATGGCCGGAGTCATGATCGACAATGTGGATGTCCTTCTGTTTGACGAGCCGCTTGCAAATCTTGATCCTGCTACGGGAAAAAGAGCTGTCTCGCTGATAGACGATCTGATGAAGGAAAATGATACGACGGTTATTATAATCGAGCACCGTATCGAGGATGTTCTGTACAGGGATGTTGACAGGATAGTGCTTGTAGCTGACGGACAGATCGTAGCCGATACAACGCCCGATGAGCTTTTAGCAGGTGATCTGTTGGAAAAAAACGGCATAAGGGAGCCGTTGTATATAGCGGCGCTGAGGCATGCGGGCTGCGTGATCACAACGGAGAGTCATCCGGCACATATCGAAACCATGGATCTTACGGTTTATAAGGAGCCTGTAAGAGACTTCTTTAAGTCCATAGATATAAAAACCCCGGTAAAAGAGGCGGATCCGGTGCTTGAGATATCAGATCTTTCTTTTTCCTACTCGGGGAAAGAGAAGGTGCTTAAGGATATAAGCTTTTCCATCAAAAAGGGCGAGATGCTCAGCATAGTCGGGAAAAACGGTGCCGGGAAGTCGACCCTTGCAAGTCTTATATGCGGATTCATAAATCCCGATTCGGGAATGATCAGACTTAACGGATCCGATATATCCGCTCTTTCCATTAAGGAGAGAGGCGAACATGTCGGACTGGTCATGCAGAACCCCAATCAGATGATCTCAAAGCCGATGATCTTTGATGAAGTAGCTCTGGGCCTTAAGGTAAGGGACGTGCCTGAGGATGAGATCAAGGAGAGGGTATATAAATCCCTTAAGATATGCGGTCTCTATCCGTTCAGAAACTGGCCGGTATCGGCACTCAGCTTTGGCCAGAAAAAACGTGTGACGATCGCTTCGATCCTTGTGATGGATCCGGAGATCATTATTCTTGACGAGCCTACGGCAGGACAGGATTACAGGCATTATACCGAGATAATGGAATTTTTAAAAGACCTGCACGAGACTCTTGGCATTACGATAATAATGATAACTCATGACATGCATCTGATGCTTGAATATACCGACAGGGCGGTCGTACTCTCTGACGGCACGCTCTTGCTTGATACGACACCCGCAAAGGTACTTACGGACGAAGAGGCAGCGGACAGGGCATATCTTAAGAAGACCTCTCTGTATGATCTTGCCGTTAAGTGCGATATTGAAGATCCCTCGGATCTTGTAAACAGATTTATCTACTATGAGAGATCATTAAGGGAGGCTGAGATAGCTTCTGAGTCTCCGGCGGAAACAGAGACCGGAGAACATATCAATAAAGAAGAGAAGAATACTTCCGGGGATATCCCGGATGAGAATACAGAGACGGTGAAGAATGGCTAAGAGATCAAGAGTACTCAATTACGAAAAAAAGGATACCGTCATTCACGAGCTGTCAGGCTTTACCAAGCTTGTCTTTTTTCTGACCTGGTCGATCGCAAGTATGCTTACCTATGACACTGTGGTGCTTTTTGTGATGTTTGTGCTAAGTATGGTCATATTTGCCGTATCTAAGACAAAATGGAAGCAGGTCGGCACGGTGTTTATGTTCATCATACTGTTTTTGAGCATCAACATCATAGCCATTTTCTTCTTTTCACCGTATGAAGGCTGCGGCATATACAACCAGAAAACCGTGATCACGCATTTCTTCGGAAACTATGATCTGACCAGGGAACAGCTGTTTTATGAGTTTAATATAATACTTAAGTATCTTACCTTTGTGCCTGCGGTATTCATATTCTTGGTGACGACGGATCCGAGTGAGCTTGCAGCGTCGCTTAACAGGATAGGGCTGCATTACAATATCTGTTATTCGCTTGCTCTTGCGCTTCGCTATATCCCCGATGTGCAGGACGATTACACAAAGATCAAAAATGCCTCTCAGGCAAGGGGCATTGAGATGAGCAAGAAGGCCGGTCTTTTTAAGAGGATAAAGGAAACCTCCGCGATCATCTTTCCGCTTGTCTTTTCGAGCATGGACAGGATAGACACGATCTCAAACGCCATGGAACTTCGGGGCTTTGGAAAGCACAAAAAAAGAACGTGGTATTCCGCAAGACCGCTTAAGAGAAACGATTATATCGCGATCGTTTTCTGCATTCTGTTTTTAGCGGCTGCGCTTATCTATACCTATTATGACGGGAGCCGTTTTTACAACGTTATCTTTGACCCGTATTTTATGAGCAGGTAAGGTGGCATCCGATCATCCGGTGATATCTGCGCCGCCGTTTTGGGAATGGCTCTTAAGTTTTCACCGGGAATGGCTTGACAACCATGCATCTTTTAAGTACAATATTTTTTGCTGTGGAAAACAGCGGTGTCTGCATTATGTATCACAGTGCCGATACGTGGCGAGATGGCTCAACTGGCTAGAGCGTCCGGTTCATACCCGGGAGGTTGAGAGTTCAAGTCTCTCTCTCGCTACTTCATAAAACCCCTGAAGTCTTTACAAATGACATTCAGGGGTTCTTTGTTTTCCTTAATAGTCGATCTCCATGGGAGCATAGTCGCCGGTCTGCTCGGCGATCCTTTCGTAATACTCGTATACCGCATTCTTGGCGTATTTTCTTGCGTCGGATTCGCACTGTTGGGAGTAATAGTGGCAGAAATCCTCTGACCCGTCCGTATAATGTTTGAATTCCTCCTTATATATTGAGGCTTCGTAGAATAATAACAGATCCTTTGAATCTTCGGCTGCCTCATCATATGCATCCACCATCCTGTATTGCAGGGCATGGTATGCCTCGTGTGCGATCGTATTTACCAGGGAAAATGATGAATCATTGACCAGATGCTCCCTGTTTACCGTTATTTCATGTGTGTTGTCCGAATAATAGCCAAGCAGGCTGTCCTTGGTATTTGCCACGTTTACTATAAGCTCATGGGGCAGACCCAGATAGCGGCGCTCGATATTTGCCACTGTCTGAAGGACCGAAAGCTTCTCATCCTCGGATAGCTCCTTCCAGTTCTCATACTTAAGAAGAATAAGAGTATCCATGTTATTGTCGATCGTCTGCTCCGGTTCGGCTGCCTGCTTGGCAGTCAGATAGCCGGGACTTAAAAAGGGAATATTGAAAAAGGAATTGATCCCCGTAAAGATCATAAGGAAAAGCAGACCCGTGCACATCACATGCCTGCAGGCCGAGAAAGCTTTTATGAACCTGTGTTTTAACACCCTTCTTTTTGAATATGTGCTGTTTATCTTCCTGCACATGATAAGGATGAAAAAACCGGCCGAGAAGGCTCCGGATATGGCCATCACGATCATAATAAAGAGCCTGTTCGTATCGAGGTATGAAAGGATCGTATATATCCCGTAGCCTGCCATGAGGTTTAAGGCAATGCTTGTATCATTCCGGTATCTCTTCATCTCGGTGAGCATGAGTACAGCCGAGGTCAGAGCTACCGTTACTACCAGAATGATCCGCGATTCCCTTAAGGAACAGCTTTTTATGCAGCGAAACAGGAGATTATAGTACCACAGTCCTGCTATGAATCCCCACCAGATATGGCCCAAGATGAAAAATAATCTGTCTGTCGTATTCATCGATCTCATATGCTTATCCCCTTTCCCCGGTCTGTGTCTGTGTGTTGCCGTCTATATGTAATAACGCAGGAAGGTATGATTTCTCCAAAACCTGGGGAAGCAAGATGTGTATGAATTTTGTATGGAAGTATGAAGCCGGGATGGTCGGAATTCTGCACAGCAAACGCCGGAATAAGAAAATCTTTGTCGTTTGCCATAGCTTGAATAAATGGGGTTTGTGGTATAAGATATACTAGATTGACTATATGGTCATAAGGTACTTAAGGGTCATCGGATGACGGTCATTTTGGTGAACTTAAGAGATGCAGCAGGAATTATCATGAGAATAGGAATGGGATACGATGTCCACAGGCTTACTGAGGGCAGGGATTTAATAATAGGCGGTGTGAAGATACCTTACGAAAAGGGTCTTTTGGGGCATTCGGATGCGGATGTATTGCTGCATGCGATATCGGATGCTCTGCTTGGCGCTGCGGGTCTTTCGGATATAGGGAAGCATTTTCCCGATAACGATGACAGTTATAAAGATATATCCAGTCTGATCTTGCTTGAAAAAGTCGGCAAGATGCTTGAGGAAAGGCAGTATATGGTGGTAAACATAGATGCCACTATAATAGCCCAGAAACCGAAAATGCGGCCTTACATAGATGAGATGCAGACAAATATAGAAAATGCCCTGGGTCTTATGCCCGGTCAGGTAAACGTAAAGGCTACCACTGAAGAGGGACTTGGCTTTACAGGAAGCGGCGAGGGGATCTCAGCCCAGGCCATCTGTCTGCTTGAACAGCCGGTAGATCTGATAGAGGGCAGAAATATCGTATATGGCAGCAATTATCGTGACTGTTGCGGCTGTACGGGCTGTCCGGCAGGTAAAACGGACGGCGCTTAATACGACAGTATAGACTTGCGAATTGTTCTGCAATTTGCTCATTAACTTACGGAAGCAAAAGACTGCTTCCCGTAAGTATAGATTAAGAGAAAACGGAGAAAAAGCCATGAAAGTATATAACACACTTACAGGAAGAAAAGAAGAATTTGTACCTTTAGAAGAGGGGAAGGTAAAGATGTACGTCTGCGGCCCCACTGTCTATAATTTTATCCACATAGGAAACGCAAGACCCATGATCATCTTTGATACCGCAAGGCGCTATATGGAGTACAAGGGTTATGAGGTCAATTACGTATCAAACTTTACCGACGTGGATGACAAGATCATAAAGGCTGCGAACGAGGAAGGCGTGGATGCATCGGTAATATCCGAGCGCTATATCGCAGAATGCAAAAAAGATATGGAGGGGATGAACGTAAGGCCTGCAACCACACACCCCAAGGCTACCGAGGAAATAGACGGGATGATCGATATGATACAGACCCTTATCGACAAGGATTATGCCTATGTTGCAGATGACGGGACTGTATATTACCGCACCAGGAAATTCAAGGATTACGGAAAGCTGTCACATAAGAATCTTGACGATCTTCGGGCAGGAAACCGTTCTCTGTTGGTAACCGGTGAGGATCAGAAGGAGGATCCCCTTGATTTCGTACTGTGGAAGCCTAAAAAGGAAGGAGAACCTTTCTGGAAATCGCCCTGGTGCGACGGAAGACCCGGATGGCATATAGAATGCTCCGTCATGAGCAAAAAGTATCTCGGAGAGATGATCGATATCCATGCGGGCGGAGAGGACCTGGTATTTCCTCATCACGAAAACGAGATAGCACAGAGTGAGGCCTGCAACGGAAAGGAATTCTCAAAATACTGGCTTCATAACGCTTTTCTAAATATCGACAACAAAAAGATGAGTAAATCCCTTGGCAATTTCTTTACCGTAAGGGATATCTCGGAAAAGTACGATCTGCAGGTACTTAGATTCTTTATGCTGTCAGCTCACTACAGGATGCCGTTAAATTTCAGTGCGGAACTCATGCAGGCTGCACAGAATTCTCTTGAGAGGATACAGAACGCTGCAGCCAACCTGAAATACCTTATAAATAACACCTCTGTAGAAAAACTCAGCGAACAGGAGCGGGCGTTATTAAACAAAATGCCCGAATTTGAGGGGGAATTCGACTCTGCAATGGACGACGATTTCAATACGGCGGATGCGATCACGGCTATTTTTAATCTTGTGAAATTTATAAATACAAATACGGATGAAAACAGTAGCGGGAGTTATTTAAAGGCGCTTCTGGATGAGCTCAACAAGCTCTGCGACGTGATGGGACTGATCGCCGAAAAGAAAGAAGAGCTTTTAGATGTCGATATTGAGGCCCTGATAGATGAAAGAACTAAAGCCAGAAAGGAAAAGAACTTTGCAAGGGCTGACGAGATAAGAAATGAGCTTCTTGAAAAGGGCATAGTATTAGAAGATACACGTGAGGGCGTAAAGTGGCACAGGGCATAGAGCAGGATAATGAATGTATATCAGAGCCTGATATCAGCATTCTTAAGAACATAACCGGACAGTTTGAACTAAATATAGGCGATCCTAACGGTTATTCACCTCTTTCCCTTGCTTTTATCGGTGACAGCGTCTTTGACGTAGTGGTAAAGACAGTGGTTGTCGGAAGGGGCAACGCTCCGGTAAAGGTGCTGCATAAAAGGGCAAGTGACATAGTAAAGGCCTCCGCACAGGCGGATATGCTCGATCTGATATATGAAGAGCTTACCGAGGAGGAGCAGAACATCTACAGGCGCGGCCGCAATTCCAAGCCCTACACCAAGGCAAAAAATGCTTCCTATGGAGCATATCTAAAGGCTACGGGTTTTGAGGCTCTGATAGGGTATCTGTATCTAAACGGAAGAACGGAGCGCCTGGTTAAGCTTATAAAGCTTGGGATGGATGCAATTTAGCTCCCGGGCGGATAACAGGAACAAAAAAGCATGGAATACACGATAGAAGGAAGAAATACCGTAATAGAGGCTTTCAGATCGGGAAAGCCGATCGACAGGCTCTATATCCTGGACGGCTGTCAGGACGGCCCGATTCTTACGATCAAGAGGGAAGCAAAAAAGACTGACTGTATCGTCAGGTATGTGGATAAGGAAAGGCTTGATAACCTCAGCGAGACCGGCCATCATCAGGGCGTTATCGCAATAGCTGCCGCATATGAATACTCGGATATCGAGGATGCTTTCAAAAAAGCGGAGGAAGCCGGAGAAGCTCCCTTCTTTTTCCTGCTTGACAACATCACCGACCCGCATAATCTC
This sequence comes from Lachnospiraceae bacterium, assembly GCA_024699595.1. The sequence continues at coordinate 8,194 of JAILPG010000271.1, forward strand.
GGTGCCATCATAAGGACTGCCGAGGTCTGCGGAGCTCACGGAGTGATAATACCAAAGAACAGGGCGGTCGGACTTACCGCAACTGTAGCAAGAACCTCGGCCGGAGCGCTTAATTATATGCCCGTCATCAAGACGGTCAACCTCTCAAGGACCATTGAAGATCTGAAAAAACGAGGGCTTTGGTTCGTATGCGCGGATATGGACGGCGAAGTGATGTACACAAAGGACCTGACGGGCCCCATAGGGCTTGTGATAGGCTCGGAGGGCGAGGGTGTATCCAGGGTTGTAAAGGAAAAATGTGATTTTGTATGCTCAATACCCATGAAGGGAAAGATCGGATCGTTAAACGCATCCGTGGCGGCTTCGGTCATGGCATATGAGATAGTAAGGCAGAGACTGAATGGCAGATAACTACCATAAACTGACAGATGAAGAACTGATAAAAATATATGCGGACGGTGATAAGGCGGCGCTTGGGCAGCTGCTTGAAAGGCACAAGGGAACGGTCAGAAAGATCATCGTGGCCAATAATTTTTTTGTTCTTGGAGGAGACGCCGACGATATCCTGCAGGAAGGGATGATAGGGCTTGTCTTTGCCATTAATTCCTATGATCCCGGCAAGGGGACCAGATTTGTGACCCATGCCTCGGCCTGCATCAAGAATCAGATAGTTGATGCGATAAGAAAGGACAGGGCAGAGAAAAACAGTGTTCTCAATTCCGCTATATCGCTTGATATCGATGATAACGGTGAGGGAGGTATAGGCATTCCCGACATGCTTCTTGCGGGCGCGGTCGTAAGCGCCGAGGATCTTGTATTAAGCGAAGACAACGCAAGAGAGCTTTCAGAAAAGATCAATAAAAGGCTGAGCCCCCTTGAAAAAGAGGTTTACAGGCTGCATTTAAGGGGCATGAAATATAGTGAGATATCAGAGAAATTAAACAGGGACAGAAAATCCGTGGATAATGCGACTCGCAGGATGAAGGACAAGATAAGAGCTATTGTTCAGGAATACTTTGACGAGGTGTAGGGCATGGCTGACTGGGTAGTGATCGTTGATGATGATGTGATGAACTTAAAGCTTGCGGGGAGACTCTTAAGCGAAAAGGGAATGAGAGTGACCGCCTTAAGATCGGGAGAGCTCTTTCTTGATTATGTCAGGGATAACGGTACCCCGGATCTGGTGCTGTTAGATGTTAAAATGCCCGGAATGGACGGCTTTGAAGTATTGGAGAGGTTAAGAAACACAGAAGAGGATCTCTCTTTAGAAACGACACCCGTGGTGTTCATAAGTGCGATCTCCGACAGTACCGATGAGGAAAGAGCAGCTGCAGCGGGAGCGGCAGGGTTTATAAAAAAGCCGTTTGATCCGGATAATCTGTATGATTATGTTGCTCAAAAGATAAATGAGAGCAGGTCCGGCGAAATTTTTGAATTCGACGGTCATCCGGAGGGTGCTGAGTCACCCGAAGGCACTAAAGGATCCGCATCGAGGGTAGGGTCGCTTTCAAGGATCTTTGATGAGGAAGACGCCGGACAGAATGCCCTGTGGATGGGTAAAGAAGCCTTCAGGTATGTCTACAGGTATATGATGAGATACCTGGAAAGATACAATATGAGTGCATACAGGGCCTTGTTTTTCCTGAAATACGACCCAAAGGATGCAAGGACTCAGGGCTCTGAAAACAGGGAAAAGATTTCGGATGCCCTTAGTGACATCATCAGAGGCTCTTTAAGAAACAGCGATATCATGTTAAAGGTCGATAATGAGCACTACTTCCTGTTTTTACCGGAGCTTGGACCTGAAAACGTAGACAGAGTCACAAAGAGAGTCATGGATACATGGCTTGAGACGGAGTATGGATCCGCCGCACATCTTGAGTGTGAATTTGAGCGCATTTCCGCGGAAAACCGCGAAGAAAAGAAAAAGAAGGAAGTCTCATTAAACCGCATAGTGATGGTCGATGATGACCGGACAAATCTCATCCTTGCCGAGAAGATCCTTAAGGGTAAGGGTATCGATATTACGTGTTTAAGAAGCGGGGCCGAGCTTTTTGAGCATCTGGAAGATCATGATGTGAATCTGATACTTTTGGATGTCAACATGCCCGGTATGGACGGCATGGAGGTACTAAAGAGATTAAAGTCGGGCGGAGGCAGGAGATCCAAAATCCCGGTTATCTTTTTAACGGGAGATGATGATGAGAGCACGGAGGTCTTAGGGTTTTCCATGGGAGCCATGGATTTTGTCAGAAAGCCTTTTGTGCCGGAGATACTTATAAGCCGTATAAGACATGTCCTTGAGCTCGTACGCCTTCAGAACAGCTTAAAGAGCGAAGTCAGCAAAAAGGCTGTGGAGAATGAATATCTTTCCATACATATCATACATGCCCTGGCTGCTGCCGTGGATGCAAAGGATCTGTATACGAGCGGTCATTCTGACAGAGTGGCGCGGTATGCGAGGATGATAGCCGAAAGCTACGGATATGATGAGGAAGCCCAGGAGAGGATATACATGGAGGGGCTTTTGCATGACGTAGGAAAGATCGGAATCCCGGATGAGATCATCAATAAGGAAGGGGCGCTTACAAACGATGAATTCGAGATCATTAAGACCCATCCGTTAAAGGGAGCAAAGATACTAGACAGTATTCCCGAAATGCCGGGATTATCGATAGGTGCGAAGTGCCATCATGAAAGATATGACGGAAGAGGATATCCCGACGGACTAGCCGGTGATGAGATACCTGAGGAGGCACGTATCATCGCGGTAGCCGATTCCTATGATGCGATGACGAGCCGCAGAAGCTACCGTAGTGCGCTTACACAGGAACAGGTGAGGGCTGAGCTGGTAAAGGGCAGAGGTACTCAGTTTGATCCTGATTTTTGCTACATCATGATAAGGCTTTTGGATCTGGATACACATTTTGACATGAGAGAAATGTAGGCAGGAGACTTTGAAATAGCGGAGTTTACCATGAAAAACGCTAATAAGATATTTGACGGAATAGTTGCATATGTTTCTGTTTACGTTGTTGCCATACTGTTATTCTGCGCTGCTATCACGATCTACTATTTCAACGTGGATGAGAGGGTATATATAGGCGATCACGAATATACCTATATAGAGGAATGGCTGGTAAGGGACGGTGACGGCAATGAGTTCACGACCGGAAGGTTTTACCGGGCGGATCACAGGTATTACAAGCCTTTTACGATCATTACGACACTGCCTGACAACATAAAGGATAACAGCATTCTTTGTTTTATCACGTCGTATGATACATATGTCTATATAAATGATGAGCTCAGGAAGGATTTTATCGGAGACAGGGACATGCCGCTGCCGGGCGGACCGGTCATGGCTTTTTACATGACGGTTCCGGTGGATTCCTCCGATTCGGGTGCCACACTGAGGCTTGAGAAAAGAGGCTATTCCAATAGGCCGACGCTTGTTACGGAGACCTTTATCACGGACATGGCGGGCGTATACGGCAAACTCATGGAGGAATACGGACTGTCGCTTGGTATTTCGATGGTGATACTGTTCTTTGCGTTAGTCGTTCTTATCATCAGTATATTTATGAGACTGTGGTACAAGAGACGCATAGACATGCTTTATGGTGCTCTCGGCATACTCGTGGTCTGTGCGTGGCTTGTTACCAATTCATATCTGTATCCCTTTGTATTCGGGCATTATCACGTATACGGCGTGGTAAACTACATATTCTGTCTGATCATGCCAATAGAACTGTTACACTATCTGGATGCACTTCAGGAGGGACGTTACAGGAAGCTCATGTCCGTGCTGATGGTCTTATGCATCCTGAATTCCCTGTTCTGGATGACGCTTCACTTTACCGGAATACTGGCCCTTTCAAAGGCACTTATCCCGATAGACGTTGTCCTTTCTGCGGTCGTACTGGTAGTGATCATAGTGCTTGCCGTTGATATTAAAAAAGGCTACGCCGGAAGGTACAGATACACGGCGATCGGATTTGCCGGGATCTTAGTCAGTGCGATCCTTGAGATCATTGTGCTTCTTTTTACCAACATAAGAAACGATTCGATCCCGATGCTTATCGGTCTTGCATGGCTGCTAAACTTCGTGGTGGTACAGCAGATAGATTTCCTGCGAAAGGTCAGCGAGGAAAAACAGACTGCGATCGCTCTTTCCGAGGCAAAGACGAAATTCCTTGCAAATATGTCGCATGAGATAAGGACACCCATAAACTCGATCTTAGGAATGAATGAAATGGTCCTTAGGGAAAACAGGGATCCGGTCATTGAGGAATATTCAGAGACGATCAGGAATTCCGGAAGGATGTTGTTATCTCTTGTTAATGATGTTCTGGATTTTTCAAAGATAGAAGCGGGAAGGCTAGAGATCACAAAGGCCGGCTATTCACTCTGTGATCTTATAAGAAATGTTGAGGGCATCATCACCGAAAGTGCGGGCGAGAAGAATCTTACGTATCAGTCGCTTATAGAAGAAAATGTACCTGACGGCCAGATCTCCGATGAGTTCAGGATCAAACAGGTGCTCATAAATCTTTTGTCCAATGCCGTAAAATACACGGATAAGGGCGGCATACAGATGCACGTATACGGTGAGTACAGGGATGAAGACGAAGAAAGTGCTGCAGGCCCGGTTTATGAGCTTCACTTTGACATCTCGGATACGGGCCGCGGGATAAGATCCGAGGATCAGGCTACGCTGTTTGATGCTTTTTCCAGAGCGGATATCGGAAAGAACAGGAGCATAGAGGGAACGGGTCTTGGTCTTGCGATCGTAAGGAGCATTATCGATTCCATGTCGGGAAGCATATTCGTGGAGAGCGAATACGGAAAGGGCTCTGTTTTTAAAGTGATGATTCCCGTAACGGTAACGGATAAGACCTCTGTTTCAAAGATCATTTCGGGATTGTCCGAGAAAAAACAGACTGTCAGGGATGAGCTTTTGTCAAAGATCTGCGATTATACCGCACCTGAGGCAAAAGTGCTTGCAGTTGATGACAATGCTGCTAACCTTACTATCGTAAAGCTGTTCTTAAAGCGTACGCGCATAGTGCCGGATATGTGCACTAACGGCAATGAGGCTGTAAAGCTAAGCTGTGAAAAGGCCTATGATCTGATACTCCTCGATCATATGATGCCATCTCCCGACGGAATAGAGACCCTGAAGCTCATAAGGACCGAGAAAGATTCACTTAATAAGGATACGCCGGCCATTGTGCTCACCGCAAACGCCATAGAGGGAAGCAGACAGATGTATATGACAGCCGGATTTGAGGACTGTCTGACCAAGCCGCTTGACTCAACAATGCTTGAAAAAACAGTGAAGAAATATCTGCCTGAGGATAAGATAGTACCCGTGGAGCCCTTGGGAGGCCAGGGTGAAAAACGGAGTGAGGGCTCGTCCTGTAACGATATCCTGGAATTTGCACCCGCTGATAACACGGATGATACGGATGAAAAAAGTGCAGGCGCAGAAGCGGAGAAATATGATTCACTTAAGGATCTTTCTGTAGATGTAGAGGGCGGTATCGATTACTGTAAAGGTGATGTAACCCTTTACGAAGAATTGCTTGAGGCATTTTTAACTGATTCATCCGACAGAAAGGAAAACCTCAGATCAGCCTATGAAAACCGTGATAATAAGCTGTATTCCGTTCATGTTCATGCGATCAAAAACTCCGCATGGATGATCGGAGCACATGCGCTGTCAGAGAAGGCTAAGACGCTTGAAGAAGCGTCAAAATCAGATGATAATGAAACAGTGGAAAGACTCCATCCGGGATTTTATGAGGAATATGTGAAGCTTATTGACGGGGTGACAGAGATAAAAGCCTGAGATGTGATCTGAAAAACAGAGGGAGTATCGTAGCACGGCAATGATTGTGCTATAATCTCATTTGCGGATCATTCATTATTACGATAATACCTGGGCAGATACGGATTTTTCCCGGATGCTGTCAGGAATAAATAGATCAAGGAGACTAAATATATGCAGTCAAGAGAGGAAATGCTCGATCGTATGAGATATCTTTACCGGGGATTATCTGCTATCGAAAACGAGACCAACCGGAAGAATAACACCGTGGCTCAGATACAGCAACTTCAGAAACAGATAAACTTTGAGGCGGAGCGAAGAAGAAAAGGAATAAACTATTCACAGATCGATGTAGGTAAAAAGAAGAACAAAGCCACAAGTATCGTCGGCGTGATCTCAGGTGTGTTTTTCAGTATTGTATTCCTTATAGCACTTGGCATTACGGCTCTTATAAATTCGACGTCACCTGATCAGGCTGACAAAGGCCTTACCGTATTCTTTTTGGGCGGGATCTTCGTTGTCGGAGTTGTTGTAACGGTTATTCTCACGGTAGCTACACGAGGTGTCGTAGGAGGGGTAAACAATAAGATCGTGGAGACTTCAAGGGCCGCGATCCCCGATGCCGAGAACAAGATCGTATCATATCAGGCAAGCATAGATTCAATGGTAGAGTCTCTTTACGATGCGGACAGCAAGATAGCGATCTCCTACATGTATATACAGGATCTTGTGAAGGCTTTCCCGCCTGATTATTGTTACTCGTATGCAGTCGGGAAGTTCATCTCGTATATTCAGAATCTTCGCGCCGACAGTCTTAAGGAAGCGATCAACCTCTTTGAGGATGAGGAATATAAGAACCAGATGTTGGCAGAGCAGAGGAAGCAGACGGAATTTGCAAAGATTTCCGCGGCCGCAAATCTGCAGACTGCTTATAACACAGGCCAGATAGCTAACTACAGCAGACAGATCGCTGCAAATACAGCTGATATAGCGGAATCTAACAGGATGATAGCCGCAAATACCAAGGCTGCCGCCGATTACGCAGCTGCTTCCGCAGCATATGCGAGACAGGAAGCAGGCTACGTAAAAGATATCAGAGACCGTGTCTGCCCATCATTTTGGGATTAAGGAGGATGTAAAAAATGGGAATGTTTGACGGACTGGCAAAAGAGGCACTTAAGGGCGTTTTAGGACAGCAGGGAGCGGATTTTGTAGCAAACAAAATGGCGCAGTCCACTAATCCTGTATTTCAGCACTACAGGAACAAAGTGGATGAGACTTTTGAAAAGAGCTCCCAGAAATTGCAGCAGAATCATCCGAAATTTGCAAATGCCTGTGTCAAGGCAACCAATATGCTTGCAGAATATGGCAACGCCATATCGGGAAACGGTATGAACCAGCCGTCTGCTCCTGCACCGCAGGCTCAAAATCCCGTTGATCAGTTAAAAGCTTCCGATCCGGGAAACGGCAGTTCCTGTGTAGACACCAGTATGTGGGATTTTGAGTAGAGTGAAAGTGATAGTAAAAAGTCCGGGACAGCAAAAAATTCTGATTGAAAAAGGATATTTTTTGTGATACAGTAGTTGGGCGTGCTGATGTAGCACAGTCGGTAGTGCACCGCATTGGTAGTGCGGGGGTCACCAGTTCGATTCTGGTCATCAGCATAACAGAAAGAGCTTGATTTCAAGGGTTTTCCGAGGATCGAGCTCTTCTTTATTTTATCCTGTATTCTCGTAAACGTGACGATGAAAACCTCGCCATGAATTCCAGAGAACCTTGAAAATACTGAATAAATTGCCATTTTGCTCTTGGTTATTTCATCGTCATGTTTATAATAGCCTTATAAACATGACGAGGTGCTCATATGGCAAAAATCACTCAAACCGATAAGCGCACAGGTATCACATACGCCTACGAAACCGAGTATTACTGGGACAAGGAAAAGAAACAGTCCCGAGCAAAACGCGTATGTATCGGCA
>JAILPG010000273.1 GCA_024699595.1 Lachnospiraceae bacterium
AGTATTCGTCAAACCGCGGCGGGTATGTACAAAATCAGGGAGGCTACGGACAGACCGGAACCTTTACGGGACAGGGCGGATTTACCGGAGCGCAGACAAATGCCGGTGCACAGGGCGCATTTGCGACGAGACAGAACATGACGGCAGCGAATACGTTTGCCGGTGCACAGGGAAATATGCTTCACAGCGTATCTAACACGACCAGGACTCCCGTAAATACAGCCAGCCCCTATGTACAGAAGCCCGGGCAGGCCGCAGGACGTCCCAATCCCTATGCGGGACAGTCTACCGTGGTAAGAAATAGCGGCCAGAAGAAACAGAGATCAACGGCCGGAAAGGTGGTCATAGGTATTCTGGTAGGCATAGGTGCAATGTTCTTGATCTCGATCATAATTACGGTCATCCAGGAGCTGTACTGGTACATGTAAGAAAGGATAATGATATGGCAGTCTATGAAGTATCATACTGTCTGGTCAGTGATATAGGAAAGATCAGAAAGATCAATCAGGACAATTTCATATGTAACGGGATATATTTGAGAAACCACGAAGGAAAAATGGATGATCCCATTACGGGTGTTTACGACGGCAAGGGAGATCTCCTCATCGGAGTATTTGACGGAATGGGAGGAGAAGAGCACGGCGAGATGGCGTCGTTACTTGCTTCCGAGACTGCTGCGGTTACTGAAAGAGCAGAGGATGAGGATCCGGTCGATATGCTGCTTGGTCTCTGCGACAGGGCAAATGAGAAGATCTATAAATATGCCGCCGAGAACAATATAGAATCCATGGGTACGACCGGCGCGCTGTTATATTTTGCAAAAGACGGAATAACGCTCTGCAATATAGGCGACAGCAGGATCTTCAGGTTCGTGGACGGAGTGCTCAAACAGATATCCTTCGATCACGTCGCACCCTATAAGGTTGGCGGAAAGCCGCCGCTTTCACAGAATCTCGGGATACCGCCCGAGGAAATGCAGATAGATCCGTATGTTGCGACCGGAGAATATCAGGACGGCGATATATATCTGATATGTTCGGACGGACTTACGGATATGGTCGACGAGGAGGAGATAAGCAGGATCATTTCCGCGTATTCGATCAAAGATGCCGTACCAAAGCTATTGCGCACGGCACTTGAAAACGGCGGAAAAGACAATACGACAGTGATCCTTTGCAGGGTTAAAAAGAAAAAGACCGGCTTATTCGGCTTATTTGGCAGATAGAGGAGGAAGACATGGATATTGATAAGACCACAAACATACTTCATTCGGGCAATCCGTTTGCAAACGCGGCTCCCGGATACGGGACGGGAGGTCCGGCAGGACCGGCAGGGGCCGATCTCATAGTCACGATATTTGACGGAAGCAATACTCCGGTAAACATCAGGCTGTCCGATTATAAGAAAAACATAATAAGCTTCGGACGTGCGCCCGGAAATGATATCGTGCTGTCTTCGCCGCTCGTATCCTCTGAACACGGAAGATTTTCCCTTGTAAACGGGCAGTGGTCGATGGAGGACCGTGCTTTTTACGGATCATCCCCGAGTACCAACGGTCTCATATACAACAACGCTTCGATCATCCAGAGGTCGCTCTGTGAAGGTGATTTTATAAGGATCGATGACGGTGTGGAAACGATCGCCGAGGGTGTATTGTTCGTATTTGCGGCTGCTGATTCGCAGAATAAGTGGAATACGGTAATGCTGCAGGGCCAGAAGGAGATCACCATAGGCCGTGAACCCGGATGCAATATAGTGCTTCCCCATATAAGCGTATCCAAACTGCATGCAAGGATAGTGATGGCCGGAGGCGGTCATTACTGCATAGAAGACTGCAACAGCACAAACGGCGTTATCGTAAATAACAGAAGGATCACGGGCAGACAGGTGCTTCATGAAAAAGACGTTATCATGATCACCAACACAAAGATCATATTTACTTCGCAGATGATCTCTTACTGCTTCTATGGCGGAGGTATTTCCGTAGACGCAGAAAACGTTGTGATAAAGAGAGGCAAGGGCAACAAGGCCTTTGTTACATGCAATAACGTAAGCCTTAACATAAAGCCGGGCGAGCTGATAGCCATAATCGGAGGTTCGGGCGCAGGAAAATCCACCATATTGAACGCCATGAGCGGATATCTGCATCCCGCATCCGGTCATGTATACATAAACGGTGCCGAGCTTTACGAGAACTTTGATTCGTTAAAGAAGCTGATCGGCTACGTGCCCCAGTCGGATATCGTATACGATAACCTGACGCTTTACGACATGCTCTTATATACCTCAAAGCTGAGACTTCCTCCCGATACCTCACAAAAGGAGAGAGAGGCAGCTATAGAGAGAGCCATAAGGCTCGTAGAACTTACGGAAAAAAAGAACAGCTTTATAAAGGCACTCAGCGGAGGCCAGAAAAAGAGAGCCAGCATAGCGGTCGAGCTCTTGTCGGATCCTAACCTGTTATTCCTTGATGAGCCTGCATCAGGCCTTGATCCGGGTACGGAGAGAAACCTGATGACCTCGCTTCGTGAAATGGCTGACGGAGGAAAAACAGTTATCCTCGTAACACACAGTACTCTGCAGCTTAAGATGTGCGACAAGATAGTATTCATGGGAAAGGGCGGAAATCTCTGCTTCTTCGGATCGCATGATGACGCGCTCAGATTCTTCGGCGTAACCGATGTTGTTGATGTATACAGCATGATCACCGATCACGCCAAGGAGATCAGGCAGAAATACGATGCAACACTTGCAGCTCAGCCCAAGGGCAAGACAAGAACGGAGGCGAAAGCTGTAGTCTCCACAAAGAGGGAGAAGAAGGCAAGACAGCTTCCCGTTCTGTGCCAGAGATACATGAAGCTTGTGATAAACGATAAGCAGAGGCTGATCCTGTTAATGTTACAGGCCCCGCTTCTTGCGATACTCATCTCCTTTGTTGCGGACGGTGAACAGTTTGCACAGTATGAGATGACAAAGAGCCTGCTGTTCTCGCTGTCCTGCTGTGCTTTCTGGGTAGGTATGTTGAATGCGATCCAGGAAGTCTGCAAGGAAAGGACGATCCTTAAGAGAGAATACATGACGGGTCTGTCGCTTACAAACTATATTCTTTCTAAGATCCTCGTACTCGGTCTTATGTGCCTGATACAGAGTATCCTTATAGTAGCTGTATTTGCATTTGCTGTAGGACTTCCTGAGGAAGGTGTGTTTATGAGTCCCGCAATTGAGATATTCTTAACAACCTTCTTTACCGCGATTTCGGCATCGGCCATGGGTCTGTTCGTATCGGCACTCTTTACGAATGCAGACAGGGCAATGACAGTAGCACCCATACTTCTGATGCCTCAGATCCTGTTCTCGGGAATGATGTTCTCACTTTCGGGCGCTACCAAGGTCATCTCCTGGTTTGCTACCTGCCGCTGGAGTATGGAGGCATATGGTACGACCTCCAACTTAAACGATCTGGAACTTGCCCTTCAGCAAAAGGGTCTGCCGCTTTCACATCTGCCGGAGGACTGCTTTGAATTTGCAAAAGAGCATCTGTTCACGGACTGGGGACTTTTGGTACTGTTTGTGATCGTCTATCTGGTGATCGCAAGACTTGTACTTCAGACAGTAGGAAAGGAAAACGGATGATATGGTATCTTTTTTGACGACTGCATTAATGATAGCCGGATCCTTGATCGCATGCATATCCGGAGCGTTATATGCGATAAACCTGACTGAAAGACCTGATGATGCTGCCACGGAGGATCGGAAAAATGGCTGAAAAAACCGCAGAAGAACTGATGTATGACTTCTGGCCCGAATGGAGTCTCATAAAGCAGCTTGGAAAGGGCGCTTACGGTGCCGTGTATGAAGCTGTCCGTACGGACTATACCATGGAGAGCAAGAGCGCCATCAAGATCATAAAGATCCCCGATAATGACGCGGAGATCGATTCCCTCATGGCTGACGGGATGACCGTGGATGATACCAAGACCTATCTTAACGGGATAGTGATGGATTTCGTTAACGAGATCAGGCTGATGGAATCCTTTAAGGGCGTCCAGAACATAGTGAGCGTCGAGGACTATCAGGTAGTTGAGCGCACGGAAAAGCCGGGGTATACGATCTTTATACGTATGGAGCTGCTTAATCCTCTCAATTCATTTCTCGGTGACAGGGATATGACAGAGGAAGAGGTCATAAAGCTTGGCCTTGACATGGCAAAGGCTCTTGAGATCTGTGCCCTAAAAAAGGTCATCCACAGGGACATTAAGCCTGAAAACATCTTTGTAAATGAGTTCGGGGATTACAAGCTCGGTGATTTCGGTATTGCCAAGAAGCTTCAGAGCCTGTCGGGAGCAATGTCCCAAAAGGGAACCTACAATTACATGGCCCCGGAGATAGACAGGGGAGAGGAATATAACGCAACAGTTGACATATATTCACTCGGACTGGTATTGTACAGATTTTTAAACAGAAGGCTGCTGCCTTTCCTTACACCTGAGACAAACACCAATCCGAATGCCAGAGTGGAGGCTCTTAAGAGAAGACTCTCGGGCGAGGCTCTGCCCGCACCCTGTGATGCCTCCGAAAGCATGGCGGCGGTCATCTTAAAAGCCTGCGCTTTTGATCCAAATCAGAGATATCAGAGTGCAAGGGAATTAAAGGATGATCTTAACAGGGTATTAAACGGGACATATGGCACGGAAGATACCAATGACAAAACAAAGATCGCAGCAGGGACAAGGTCCGGTACCGAAGTCCCCAAAGGAAGCTTTTCACAGACTGCAGGCACCGGGGC
>JAILPG010000304.1 GCA_024699595.1 Lachnospiraceae bacterium
TACGCGCCCTTTCCAAGCTGTTTTACCACTGACCATTCCGGCCATACGCTTTTGATCACATCATTTTCCAATTTTTGTTCCTCTTTCAAGGATACGAAATCCGCACCCCTTTTTTATGGTTTTATGCACACGCACACAGAATAATTTTATCATAGAATGCGATCAAATGCACGGTCGTTTTGAGTCTTTTCCTTAATAAGCATAATACAGATTTTTGTAAATGAACCGTCGTGACATTAATTTGTAGCGTACAAATGTTTGTCACGCGGTGGTATACTGTTACAGGTACAGTGAATGGTTTATTTCTTTCACCTTGCGACGACCGCCGGCTGATTAAACAGTCCTGCTGTCCGTTCACGGGAGGGATATTTCATGTTAAACGACAAACTCGACAGGCTTATGACAAAGCTTGATGCAACAAATACCGATATAGCAAAGATCGCAGGAGTCGACAGGACCAATCTGTCCAGATTCAGGAGCGGAAAGCGGATCCCCAGACAGGACAGTGAGATAACAGATTGCCTTATTTCTGCCATTTATGACTATGCTACAGCAGAAAAGAAGCTTAAAACACTTTACAGAATGATAAGATGTGACAGTACTGCCGACAGAAACACAGTCTGCAGAAACCTAAGGATCTGGCTGTATTCCGACACGCCGGATGAATACTTTATCCGCAAGACCGGATCCTCCCGGTCATCTCTTTCGTTCTCCGACCGGTTTGACAGAGCTATGATACTTGCGGATATAACCAACAGCGGTCTCGGTAAGCTTGTACATGTGGACAGTTCTCTTATCAGTCACTACCGCACGGGCATACGTACCCCGCAATCAAATCCGGCTTTGGCCTCTTCAATATCCGATGCCCTGTATGAACACATAATAAAGGCAGACGGGATCGTAAAGCTCGCAGGGCTTATGCGTATCAAACCCGATATGATCTCAAGGGAAGCTTTCCATGAATGGCTGTGTTCCTTTGATCAGGATGAAGATGGCGGAAGTACCGCGATGAAGCTCCTGGAAGCTTTTGACTCCTATCAGTCAGACAATATGATAAAGCTTCCTGAGTTTGAAGATGTCGTATCAAAAGAGATCCTCACTGATGAACGGATGATCTACAATGGAAGCAGCGGATTGCGTGAAGCAGTACTGCGCTTTCTTGTCCGGGTTGCTGAAAGCGATGCTGCGGAAATGATGCTGTATTCAGATCAGGATATGGGATGGATGATGGCAGATAACGATTTCACCTTAAGATGGGCTGCACTCATGAGCTCCTGTGTCAAAAAAGGGAAGAGCCTGCATATCATCCACAACATCGACAGGAATCTTGATGAGATGAGCCAGGCCATTACGAGCTGGCTGCCGCTTTACATGTCGGGAATGATCCGGTCATACTATCACACCAAAAAAGTCGGAGAACGCTTCGCACACACTTTGTTTCTCTGTCCGAAAGTTGCATGTATATCAGGCTGTAATGCAGGCGCTGCAGAACACGAAGGGCGTTATTACTATTTTACGGCAGATTCCGACCTCGATTACTGCAGAAAAGAATATGAGGCTCTCATGAAACATACAAGACCCCTGATCCGCATGGAACCTTACAAGCCGGATAAGATGCCGGGAAATGGTATAAAAGTGCTCGACGGCTCCGGATATGAAACAAGTACATCCACGTCCCCGTACAAAAACATGGGCGTAATCATCGGAAGCGACAGCGTCCGGATCATCCGGACAAAGAAGCCCTATCTGTCATTCACTGTAACTCACCCGCTTATGCGCAAAGCCTTCTTAGCCTATGCCGAGAGGCTGAATTCTTAAGATCCGAACTTAATGCCGGCCTCTATGGTTTTTCTTTACATGTCCGCATATATGTCATCTCCGGTTTCCTTCGATAAGCAAATGTTAGATGCTCTTAAGCGCAGGAAAGTGGATACAAAAAACAGACACGGAAAACTGATCTTCCGTGTCTGTTCTCATTCGGAGCGGTATCCGAAACCTTATTCTGTATGAAAATGCGGATTATGCGATCTTTTCCTTTGCAAGCTCTGCAAGTGTTGCAAATCCGTCCGGATCGTTTACTGCCATCTCGGCAAGCATCTTCCTGTTGATATCTATCTCAGCAAGCTTTAATCCATACATGAACTTTGAATATGAAAGTCCGTTGATCCTTGCTGCTGCATTGATCCTTGCGATCCATAAACGTCTGAACTGACGCTTTCTATCTTTTCTGCCTGCGTATGCGGATGTAAGTGCCCTCATTACGGACTGCTTTGCGATCCTGTACTGCTTTGAACGGGCTCCTCTGTATCCTTTTGCCAACTTCAGCACTTTGTTATGTCTTCTTCTGGCGTTCATTCCGCCTTTAATTCTTGCCATTTCTGTTTCCTCCTGAATCGGTTATTTCGTAAATGCCGTAGCATGCTTATCGTAAGTGAAATAAATATTCCGCTTATTATAAGTAAGGGCAGATCTTCTTCATGTTAGCTACATTGGTTTCATCCGTCATAACGGCTTTTCTAAGGTTTCTCTTATTCTTTGTAGTCTTCTTTGTCAGAATATGGCGTCTGTAAGCTTTATTCCTCTTTAATTTTCCTGTACCGGTAAGCTTAAACCGCTTAGCCGCCGATCTGTTGGTCTTCATCTTTGCCATGGTTCTTTCCTCCTAAATAATTTTATGGTAAGCGAATATGATTCGTTATCATCCTCTTTTTTCGGTTAAAAACATCGTCATGGTCCTTCCCTCGGCCTTGGGTGGTTTTTCCATAACCGCTATGTCCGAAAGACTCTCCGCAAAATCCTCAAGGATATACTTGCTGTCGTTCATATGAGCCATTTCCCTGCCCCTGAAACGAAGCGTCACCTTGACTCTGTCTCCCTTTGACAAAAACTTCCTTGCGGCACTTACTTTTGTGTTCAGGTCATTTTTGTCGATATTCGGAGACATACGTATCTCCTTGATCTCAATGATCTTCTGCTTCTTTTTCGCTTCTTTTTCCTTGCGCGTCTGCTCGTACTTGAACTTTCCGTAATCGATGATCCTGCATACGGGGGGCTTTGCAGTAGGAGCTATCTTTACAAGGTCAACTCCGGCTTCCTCGGCAAGTGCCAGGGCCTCTTTTGCCGACATGATGCCTAACTGCTCTCCGTCCGTACCAATAACACGTACTTCCTTGTCCCTAATCTGTTCGTTGATCATTAAATCGCTAATAGTCTTATACCTCCGTAATGAATCAAAAAGCGGATGAACACGCAGAGCCTGCGATCCATCCGCTTCAAACACACAATAACCACCGTCATTTACACATATTTCCCATATGACAGTGGAGATATTGACGCCCGGTAACATCTTTCAGTCTCGGGGTGAGAGCGGATATTTCCTTACTCTGCTTGTTGTCTCCAACACACTGAACTAAGATAACACAGCAATCAACTGCTGTCAACACTTTTATTTTGGCTTACTCTTACTCTTCTTCGACCTCGATCTTACGGTTCTCCCTGTTTTTGATCTCTTCGGTAATATCCTTGATGAAGTCAGCAAGGTTTTTCTGTCCCTCATCGCCCTTGAAACGGCTCCTTACCGAGATAAGGCCTGACTCTTCCTCTTTCTGTCCGAGGATCAGCATGTAGGGTACTCTCTCAAGTCTTGCTTCCCTGATCTTATAGCCGATCTTTTCGGATCTGTCGTCAAGCTCAGCCCTGATGCCTGCATCTCTGAGTTCATTAAGCACCTTCTTTGAGTAATCCATGAACTTGTCTGAGATCGGAAGCACCTTGACCTGAACGGGTGAGAGCCATGTCGGGAATTTGCCCGCACAGTTTTCGGTGAGCACACCGATGAACCTCTCTACCGAACCGAATACAACCCTGTGGATCATGACGGGCATATGCTCCGCGCCGTCCGAACCTATATACTTTAAGTCAAAATTCTGGGGCAGCTGGAAGTCAAGCTGTATCGTACCGCACTGCCAGGTCCTGCCTATGCAGTCCTCAAGATGGAAATCGATCTTGGGTCCGTAGAATGCACCGTCGCCTTCATTTATCTCATACTCAAGACCCATGTGCTCGAGTGCGTTCTTAAGGCCGTTTGTAGCTTTCTCCCAGTCTTCGTCAGAGCCCATATGATCATCCGGCATTGTCGAAAGCTCGATGTGATATTTAAACTCAAGCTTCTCATATACCTCGTTTATGAGCTTTACGATATGCTCAACCTCAGAGTCTATCTGCTCCATGGTAATGAATTCATGTGCATCATCCTGATGGAAGGCCCTTACTCTCATGAGTCCGTGAAGAGCGCCTGATTTTTCATGCCTGTGCACGAGACCCACCTCTGCATATCTTATCGGCAGATCCCTGTAGGATCTGGGCTCGTTCTTATATACCAGGATCGATCCCGGACAGTTCATCGGCTTTATGCAGAACAGCTCCTCATCGATCACTGAGGTATACATGTTCTCCTGATAATGATCCCAGTGTCCCGAGGTTACCCAGAGCTTTTGGTCAAGCATCACGGGTGTCTCTATCTCTTCATATCCGTTCTTGTAATGTATCTCTCTCCAATACTTCATCAGCTCATTTCTGAGCACCATTCCGTTAGGTAAAAAGAACGGGAAGCCCGGACCCTCATCGGCAAACATGAAGAGCTTCATTTCCTTTCCAATACGGCGGTGATCTCTCTTCTGAGCCTCTTCAAGCCTTCTTATGTACTCTTCAAGATCCGAAGCCTTGGTGTAAGAAGTACCGTAGATCCTCGTAAGCATCTTGTTGTCGGAGTTGCCTCTCCAGTATGCGCCCGCGATCTTCATGAGCTTGAATGCCTTAACGGGCTTGGTGCTCATAAGATGAGGTCCCGCACAGAGATCGGTAAACTCGCCCTGCTTGTAAAAACTAAGCTCGGCATCCTCAGGCAGATCCGTGATAAGCTCCACCTTATAGGGCTCATTCTGCTCCTTAAACAGCGCGATAGCTTCCTCTCTTCCCATGACAAATCTCTCGATGGGAAGATCTTCCTTTACGATCTTCTTCATCTCGGCTTCGATCTTTTCAAAATCAGCCTCTGAAACTGGCTCTTCAAATTCGATGTCATAATAGAAACCGTCATCTATGGAAGGTCCTATTGAAAGCTTGGCCGTAGGGAAAAGCCTCTTTATGGCCTGCGCCATTATATGTGCTGTAGTGTGGCGGAAAGCATCCCGGCCACCTTTATCATCAAAGGTCAGAATGCTTAAGCTGCAATCTTTGTCGATCGTAGTTCGAAGATCCACTCTTTCTCCGTCAATTTCGCCTGCGCAGGCAACTCTTGCAAGCCCTTCGCTTAAGTCCTTTGCTATGTCGATGACCGTCATAGCACTTCCGTATTCCTTTACGGAACCGTCCTTGAGTGTGATTCTCATAACATTCTCCTCCTTTTTTATTTTTTTTATTTACACCCCCGCGAGCATTTTTCCTCTCACAGGGTGCATTTACTTCTTCAATTTGCACCCTGCCGAGCTCTTTTTCCTTCCCGGGGTGCATTTACTTTTTCCACTTGCGGGTGCCACAGCCCAGCTGTGGGTTAAGCACCTTTAGGTGCGCCACAGCACCGTTTGTATTTCTTTCCTGAACCGCAGGGGCATGGATCGTTACGTCCGATCTTCGGGCCCTCGCGCACGATAGTCATTGAGCTCTTCTGCTCCTTGTAAAGCCTTGTACGCGTCTCTTCATCATAGATGTCATTCCACTCTTCAAGACCATAGAGCCAGTCAGCCTGAGCAGCTACCATGTTCTTGTACAGGCGCTCCTTATCAAATCCCAGATTGACCTCTGTATCCTCTTCCATCTCTTCAATCGGATTCTTTTCTATCAGGCTGTCGTTGATGCCGTCAAGAAATCCTGTCATCGTCATAATGTCAACGCCGTATTTTTCGGCAAGTTCCTTCACTGTTCCCTTTACAACCGTATCAGGGTCCGATAAAAGGCTTATATAGATCTCCTTCTCCTGCCTGAAATACTCTTTCCAAAGATCTCTTAACTTATTCTTATCAGCAGTCTCCGAATAAGCCATGTTTTTCCATTTATCAAGTAAGCTCATGTTTTCTCTCCTGTTACTTTATTTTTCCTGTCTTATCATATTCCTGCACTATCGAAAGCCGGATCATCAGCCTTCTGTAAAGGGTTCCCGATCGTCCGAATTATGATCATGAGAAGTGTTCTTTGCTTCTCATTAACATGATTTACGGCAGAAAACAATCATTAAAAGATTTTAACACCTTCAGGTCAGCGATGCAATAAGTATTTCCACGCTCATCCTGTCATCCATCCGGCCTTGTTTTATCAAAGTCTCGTATTCCATACACTCTGCCACGATCGACTTAAGCTCCTTAGTCGTGTAGCTTCGTGCGCTCTGGAGGGATTTTTTGACCGCATACGGATTCACCGAAAGGCGCCTTGCCGTCTCATCCTGGGATATGCCGTCCTTTGCATATTCTTTAGCCATCAACATAAGATTAAACTGTCTTGCGATAAGGCTTAATATCTTAAGCGGCGGCTCCTTTAGCGTCAGCAGATCGTAGTATTTCGATAATGCCTCTCTCCTGTTCTTAGCGGCAATGGCGGCTATCATTTCAAAGACACGGTCCTCGATATGGACGCAGCAGATGGCCTTTACATCGGCGGCCTCGATCTCGCCTTTTTTTACCGTATAGGCGATCAGCTTTTCGAGTTCGTTGTCCATGGCCTCCATATCCCTGGGGACCTGATTTAGGAACTGTGTCAGAGCGCTTCTTTTTATCCTGATCGATGCCTTGGAAAGCTTTCCTACGATCCATTTTTCAAGCAGTTCGTCAGTGGGATGTTCAAAGTTCACCACTCTTCCTGCATTTTGTATCGCCTTATACAGCTTCCCCCTCTTATCCACCTTTTCCTGCATAAAGATCATGCAGGTGCTCTCCGGCATATCCTTCACAAAGGCCGCAAGCTCGTCGTTTGTCTTGTCAAACAGATCGCTGTCCTCAATAAAAAGGACTCTCTTCTCTGCCATAAAGGGCAGGGTATTTGCAAAATCGATCACTTCGGAAACATTTATGTCCTTGCCGGTATAAACCGCCACGTTGAGGGTATCATCGGGAGCACAGAGAGCCTTCTTAAGCCTGTTTCTTGCATCAAGCCTTAAGTAAGCCTCCTCTCCCGTAAGCAGGTATACCTTCGCATATTCATTTCGTTTTATATCTTCATTTATGCTGCTCATATCTACATACCGTCAGATGTAATCCCATCTTATACCGTTACGATGCCCATCTACATATGATACAGGAAAACCATCGCAGTTGCAAAATCAGACTCATGACCGGTGTGCCCGGCTACCCTTTATGCGTCCCGGCCGGTTATTTCCACTGCTCAGAAGGATTTGGGGAATTTATTCTCCTCGCTTTCCACCCGACGAACTCTTTTTACTCTCCCAGGTAGATTTTATTTTCTTGATATGAAAAGTGACAATATGATAATAGTTTACCGCTGCCTCGTACTGTGCTATACTCAACCCACGAATGAAAACATAGTCACTCCTTTTAACGGGTCATAAAGGAGGCTATGTATGAACAGACAATTCTTC
>JAILPG010000320.1 GCA_024699595.1 Lachnospiraceae bacterium
AAATTCATATGGTTTTCTTGATTATGCCCTGTTTGTAAGCTTTTTCCCTAAGGTCTCCGTAGGACCGATCGCCTTTGCAGGGGAGATGATACCCCAGTTTAATGACAGTCTTAAAAAGACTGCAAATTACGATAATATCTCGAAGGGTCTTATGATGTTTGCCTTCGGCCTTGCAAAAAAAGTGCTGATCGCTGATAACATGGCTCTGATCGCGGATTTTGGCTATGAACATCCTGAGCTTTTGGATACCCCCCTTGCACTGATCGTGATCCTTGCGTACTCGATGCAGATCTATTTTGATTTTTCGGGCTACTGCGATATGGCTTCGGGTATCTGTCTGATGATAAATATCGACCTGGTACAGAATTTCAATTCGCCCTACAGGGCGTTGTCGATCGATGATTTCTGGAAGAGATGGCATATCACTCTTACGAGGTTTTTCAGAAATTATGTATATTTCCCTCTCGGAGGCTCTAGAAAGGGCACTGTCAGGACCTATATCAATATTTTCATAATATTCTTTTTAAGCGGTATCTGGCACGGTGCCAATTACACCTTTGTACTGTGGGGGGCGCTTCACGGTCTGCTTATGTGTTTAAGCAAAGCATTAAGCGGGGTCACTTCCAGGCTTCCCAAAGCCATAAGACTTGTCTTTACCTTTATGTCGGTAAGCCTTTTATGGGTATTCTTCAGGGCTGACACTGTAGCGGGTGCGGTAGAGATTATAAGGAGGCTGTTCTCGTTTGAGTTTAATCCGATAGTCCCTGCTTTTGTTGTTACCGCCCTTCCTGTTGAGGGAGAGCTGTTACAGTGGCTGCTTGCCAGGAATAATCCCGGAAACGGTACGATCGTCTCGGGATTCATCATTATTCTGATACCGTTATTGTTTGCGGTCATTGCTTCCGTAAAAATGAAAAATACAAACGAAAGAGCAGAATCCTTTAAGCCTTCGCGTAAACTCGTTGCTGTTACAACGATTTTGCTTGTATGGTCGGTTCTTTCGCTTTCGGAGGTAACGACCTTCTTATATACGAATTTTTAGGAAAACGTTAAAGACCCGCAGTCATAGAGCGGGGTTAAACAGGAAGAGTCATGACTGACAGAGAATATGTGAAAAAAACTCTCATATATACTGTAACGGTGCTTATACTGATATGTGTGACCGTGATCATCCTCGATCCGTTCATCAGATATCATAAACCGTTCTTTTCCCTTGCTGCCGTTGAGACTGATGAAAGATCGGCAGTGATAGGCCTTGCCCGCAATATGGACTATGACGTGGCACTGCTTGGATCGTCCATGTCTGAAAACTTTGTTGATTCATGGTTTGAGGACGGATATTTTGGCAATTCCTGCGTAAAGCTCCCGCTTCAGGGTGCACATCAGAACGATTATCTTCCGGTATTTGAGGAGGTCATGAAGAATAAGAACCTTAAATCTATGGTTTTCTGCCTGGATAACTATCTGTTTGAGGATAACAAGGAAATGGATCCTCTGACGATCCCCGAATATTTCATTAAGGAACCGGGAATAGAGGATATATATTATCTTTTGAATAAATCGGTAATGTTCAATTATCTCCCCCGTTTTCTGATCTTAAACAGACTCGAGGGTCATTCCGATGACAATGCCTATGTCTGGGCAGACCGTTATCAGTATTCAAAGTATATAGCAAGGGCCGACTATATGGCCACCAGGAGGCTTGAGCCTCTGCCCGAAAAACAGTATGACTATTATTTTGAAAGAGTGGATGCGGTAGCAGCCGATCTTTCGAAATACATAGAGGAAAGGCCGGATGTAACCTTTTACCTGTATGCGCCTCCATACAGCATCCTCTTCTGGGATGTGGTATGTTTAGGAGGTAATCTTACGGCCGAGATCTGTGCGCTCTCAAGGCTTTATGAGACTCTGCTTAAATATCCCAATGTAAAGATCTTTTATTTTCAGGATGATTACGAGATTGTCTGTGACCTTGATCATTACAGGGATTATTCGCATTATGATCAGGGAGTCAATTACAGGATGTATGAGGCCATGAGAAACGGAGATCATGAGGTTACAATTGACACGTATTATGATACACTTCTTGATATGTATAACTTTGCAGTGGAATATGACTATGAGAGCTGTTTCCACTGACAGGGCAAAGTGAGGGAGGAAAAAATGTGCGCCGCAAAACTTGGTTTTGACAATGACAAATATCTGAAGATGCAGTCAGAGCATATAAGAGAGAGGATCGCCCAGTTTGGGAACAAGCTGTACCTCGAATTCGGAGGAAAGCTGTTTGATGATTATCATGCATCAAGAGTTCTGCCCGGATTTGAGCCTGATTCCAAATTAAGGATGTTAATGCAGCTGTCTGACCAGGCAGAGATAGTGATAGTCATTAATGCCGCTGATATAGAGAAAAACAAGGTCAGAGGCGATCTCGGCATCACCTACGATGAAGACGTAAAAAGGCTCATGAAGGAATTCGAGAGCAGAGGCCTCTATGTGGGAAGCGTTGTCCTCACTCACTATACCGGACAGACCTCAGCTGACCTGTTTAAGGAGAGGATGGAAAAGAAGGGTGTAAAGGTATATCTTCATTACCTCATTGAGGGATA
>JAILPG010000052.1 GCA_024699595.1 Lachnospiraceae bacterium
CTGCTTTATGTCGGTATGATCCGGCTTTATTATGCAGCCGTTGATGGCCATGGTACGCAGGTATCGGGCCATGTTTTTAATCCCGCATTCCTTCATTCTGTCCTTTATCTTTTGCCTTTCCAGGTCAGTAACGCGGAAAAGTATCATGTTTCTCCGGGTACGATTTGTGTCTGTATTGTTCATAATGCCTCCTAAAAAAGGGGTTTGGGGACATTGTCCCCAAGGTTGATTTTGGCCAAAAGGATATCTTTTGGCGATGCTTGCTCCTTTTGTATAGGGAATGGGTGTGGGGCCTGCTCCGGGTATAGCGTACACGATTTCTGCATACCAGAGGAATGGACATCACATGGACAAATCCAGGTGATATAAGGATTTGTAATCAAAGTAGTTCAAATGAACTAATTTGGGAAAGATAATATCGATGATGAAAACCTGTAAGGGAGCGGCTTTGAGACGCAATTTATGTTCAAATTACCCTAAAAAGTGTACTTTCAGCACTTACGCATAATGATATTGGTTGTTAGTATGGTACGAGTGAGGTGCTTATCATGAGTAAACCAATATCGAAATATGAAAAGGAAGTTATGGATCGGATTGATGAGATCCGTGAGAACCGAGGATATTCCATAGAAGATTTTTCTGAGTTTCTTGGAATTGGATTGGAGACATATAAGAGAACCAAGTATAAGAAGATACGTGTTGATCTTGACTTTCTGCATGCAGTGTTGCAAAAATATCCTGCGGATAAAGAGTATATTCTGTTTGGAACAAAGGGGCAGAATTATAAACTTATAAATACTTATGTATCCGGGACGGATGAGGAGCGCGCACAGGTCTTTGATGAACTGGCAAGATTCTGCAGAATGAATGAGGAAATGAAGGACGTAAATGCTGAAAGACTTCGAAGAAAGGCACGAGAGAAATATGATGTCGATTATGACTCAAAAGAAGGTCTGGTTGAAGTCCCCAGACGTAAATCATCAAAAGCATCAGTGCGGACCGCAGCCAAGGCAGTGGGAGCTAACAAGGGTAAGAAAAAATAACAAAAAAGGGTAGTACATACTGACAACCATAGGAGAACATACCGGGTTGCAATTATGGGCTTAATGCTCGTGATTGTAATCCCGTTTTTGATTAGAGGAGTATATAATAAAGTTTCATTGGGAGGTGTAAGTATTATGGGTAACTGTACACAGGCACTTGAGTTGATCAGACAGGTATGCAGGACAAGACAGCTTGATGAAGATGACACTTTCAGGATTACACGGAAACTGCTTGAAAACTACAGAAGTGCTTTATGGATTCACAAAGGTATCACCGGTACGGCCAAGACAATTATCGGTGGTGATGGGAAAAGACAGGTGAAACAGTGGTATCTTAGTTTCAAGCAGATTACTAAGGAAGAGCAGAAAGAAGCTGCAATCGATTCAGCTATATTTCATGTCTGTCGTACAGACTGGATAATCAAGGCCGTAGAAATGGTGATGGAAAAGGTAAATGCGTTCCGCCCATATGGGGATCTGTATCATGATATTCTGCAGCTTGCTTATGTAGTAGAAGAGAAACTTACCGATTGTGAGATAGCGGAAAAGCTAGGTATTGAAAGATCCACATATTATAGAAGGAAGAAAGAAGCTATTTTCCTGTCCGGAATTTTGTTGTGGGATGAAGCAAGGGAAAAATGCTTCGCCCAGACTTCTTTAGCAATGGAACATATCATTGACACTTCGCTGACACTCCATTGACACTAAATTGATACTAAATTGACACTCGATTGCGACCTTTTTGGTACTGACTTTGCTGTTACCAAGTGATAACATTATATTTGCAGGAAGGAAATCGAGGTTAAAAAAATGTCTGCTACAGTAGGCGGAAGAATAAGAGATCTGCGGTACAGAAGAGGGATGACCCAGGAGGAATTGGGAGAGAAACTCTTCATGCGGAAATCTACCATTTCTGATTACGAGAATGACGTGATCGATATCAAGTGCAGCGTCTTGAAAGAGATAGCATTAGCACTTCATGTATTTCCCGGATACTTCTTGATGGAGGATGATCTTAATCCCAAGATACAGGAAGCGATAACAACGCTGACTGCAATAAAGGATGAAAGGCTCCTTCAGGCGGCTCTTGATCATATCAGGGTCACAGGTTCGGTGGCACCGAACTGAACAGAGGGAAAGTCCGGTATCTGTGGAACGACAGCTCCAATAATAGAGGTTATGCTTTATATATAAGCAAACCGGTTCTGCTTAGTAAAACAAATTATTTCGGAGGAAAGAAATGGAAGCTAAGCACATATTTATTGGAGATTACATCAA
>JAILPG010000113.1 GCA_024699595.1 Lachnospiraceae bacterium
AAGCCTGATCCTTTATGCATCTATCTGCTGTTTATCGTGACCTTCCTGTTTATCACGGGAAGAAACAGCCGATCTTTGGATGATGAAACAAAAAAGCCCGGGCTCATACCCCTTACCTCTTTACTGTTACTTGCTTTTATGCTTATTCTGTTTTATTTTCAATACAGCGGAAGATGGACGCACAGGGTCGTATACGGGGCAATGCTCTCGCTTTCGGTGGTGCTTACGTATCTGGCTGTTTCACAAAAAAGATGCCGGGAAGCAGGAAATGATATGCAGGGGATCACCGTATTCTGCATCGTGCTTCTTACGGCAGCAGGTGCAGGCGTTCTGTTTGGGAACAGGCTTGAATATAATTCATATAAGAGAACCGAACCGCCTTACAGGGATTTCTGTGCTTATCTTTCTGACAATGAGGATAAGCTGTTCATAGCCGATACTTTTACCTTCCAGATGGCGTACAGATATGATGTGTTCAGGCCTTATAAAAATGGAGCGCTTGATAATTTCGTGACCGTCGGAAGCTGGTTTGCAAACAGTCCGGTAACCAAGGACATAACACGCAGATACGGATATGACAATCCTTATGAAGCCCTTGCATCAGGTGATGATAAGGTTATCCTTGCCGACAATATGTATCCGGAAGAAAAGACGGAATTTCTGAATGAGCATTATGAAAACAGCTATCGCCTGGGTGATCATGAAGAGATAAGCGGGATCACGCTGTACCGGATGGTGAAAGAATAAGCAGTCTGAAGGGACTTTGAAATATCAATGAACATCTTAAACATAATCCTTATATTCATATGGGCGATCGTTATACCCCTCTTCACGGGGTGGACCCTGGGGACGGGGTTAGTGGTCCATTCTGCAGATCCGGGAACAGATCCCTCCGGGACGGATGCTTACGGGCTTAAGAACAAAAACAGCATATCAAAGAGCCTGATGTTTGGGTTTGTCCTGTATCTGGCTGTCTTTTTCCTGACCGCTTTTCCGATGATACGTTTAGGCCTTCCGTTTATTTATGTGAGAGTGACCTGGACGGTTTTGATACTTGCGGTCTTCATATTCTCAATATGGCGATTTGTAAAAGAAAAGAAATATGAGGATATCCTAAGGGGCGGCGGCTTTTTTGCCAGGGAGCCTCTGAAGGGATATGCATACGTTATCTGGGGGGCAGCAGTTTTCATTATCCTGTCGCAGACTCTACTTCTTACCTTCAGGATGCATATGGATACGGATGATGCAAGGTTCATCGCCGAAGCCGTCGAGACATACAGTAAGGGGACAATGCTTTCCTATAACCCGATAACCGGTGATTTCACGGGAGGAGCCATCGGAGAGATGCTTAAGGACAGGAGTTCACCCTATCCCATATTCATCGCGCTCTTAAGCCATCTGTTTAAGCTCCATCCGGCCATTACGGCGCATACCGTTCTGCCTCTTCTTTTCATCCCGTTAAGCTATCTGGTGGCATATAACGTTTTTTTGCTGTTTTTTGAAAAGGATACGGTAAGCATAGGGCTTGCGGTACTGTTTCTGTCCCTTATCTACTTTTTCTATTTCGGAAACAAATCATCGGTGGGATATGTGCTTTTGGAGATCATATGGCAGGGAAGATCGGTGGGCGCCCTTATCATGCTCCAGATCGTCTGGTATATCCTGCTTCGCTTCATCCTTGATGAAAAGCTTACGCTTATGCATCATATCCTGCTTGTAATGTCGGGGCTTTCCTCGATCTGTTTGAGCGGAACGATGGCGATCATCTTTTCATTCTTTGTGGCTGCCCATATGCCGGCGATCCTTTATAAAAAGAGATCGGTATATCCGGTCCTTTCCGCTTTTCTTTCGATCCTGCCCTGCGCCATCGGGCTGTATCTATACTACACCGGGAGATGATCTATGAAGGACCTTATTCTTGATATCATACATCTGAATAACGAGCTGACCTTCGGCAATATGTATATGGGACTGTATTTTGCGGGACTCATCTTTTTGGCCTTTTTTCTTAAGGATAAGAGGTACAGGGATGCGCTGTTCTGGCCTGCTCTCTGTATGCTTTTTATCATATATGTACTGATCCCCGTAACGAATCTTGTTGATATGAAGTATCTTCATAAATATATCTTTTCGGACGATCTTCACTACAGGATGTTATGGATGTTAATGGTGGCGCCTGTTGTTGCACTGTTTCTGTCAGCCATTGTAAGAGGGATAGAAAAGGAGCGGGAAAAGCAGTTTGCCATAATCCTTCTGATCCCCGTTATATTCTTCTGCGGGCAGTTCAAGATAAATGCAAAGGAGTTTCCAAAGGCTGAAAATCTTTACAAGCTTCCTCAGGCTCTTATCGACATAAGTGATGAGGTGTTACAGGAAAAAGAGGAACCGAAGCTTATCGTGCCCTATGAAGCGGCGCATGTCTTCAGGCAGTACTCTTCCGATATAATGCTCTTATACGGAGAGGATGCGACCTTCGGAAGGGTAGCCTCAGTCCCCTATGAGATCCGCCTTGTCTGCGAGGAAATGACCAAAGAGGTGCCCGATCTGTATTATATAAATGAGATGGCACATGAAAATGATGTGGATTATATCGTATTTGACGCGACCTATCACTGCTTCGGAGGAGAAAACATAAATATTTATGATTATCCTCAGGATGCCGATTATATAGGAGACAGAAGCGTTGCCGTAAGCGAGAACAGGATCCCGTATGTAAATATGGAGGATGCCGATAAGGAAAGCGTACACTGGGATCTGTCGGAATTCGGCCTTTCCTACATAGGAACCTACGGGCAGTATCTGCTCTACAGATACGACTGAAATGCACCCCCGGGACGGGGTCAGCGGTCCATTTTTCTGCCTGTTTTGACATAAAAGCCCAATAATGATATACTGACCTTGAGCTATGCTTAGAGAGGAGTATAAATGAGGACATATCTTGTGACTGGTGGAGCCGGCTTCATCGGGTCCAACTATATCCATTACATGTTTGATAAATATGCAGATGCTATTCGCATCATTAATGTGGATGCACTTACTTATGCCGGGAATCTTGAGAATCTCAAGGATATCGAGGGCCGGGATAATTATGTTTTTGTTAAGGCCGATATCTGCGACAAGGATGCGATCGGACGCATCTTTGAGGAAAACGATATCGACAGGGTGGTTCATTTTGCCGCCGAGAGTCATGTTGACAGAAGCATAAAGGATCCCGAGGTTTTTGTGCGTACAAATGTCCTTGGTACCGCCGTGATGCTCAATCAGGCAAAAAAAGCCTGGGAGCTGCCTGACGGGACCTATAAGGCTGACAAAAAGTTTCTTCATGTTTCTACTGATGAGGTATACGGTTCACTTCCGGAGGACGGAGGATTTTTCTATGAGACCACGCCGTATGCTCCGCACAGTCCGTATTCGGCAAGCAAGGCAGGATCGGATATGCTTGTAAAAGCATACATGGATACCTATAAGTTCCCTGCAAACATAACCAACTGCTCCAACAATTACGGGCCTTACCAGTTCCCGGAGAAGCTGATACCGCTTATCATCAATAATGCATTAAACGGCAAGAAGCTTCCCGTATACGGCGACGGAAAAAACGTAAGGGACTGGCTCTATGTGGCTGACCATGCCAAGGCAATAGACATGGTGCAGGAAAAGGGAAGGCTGTTTGAGACCTATAACATCGGCGGACATAACGAGAAACAGAATATAGAGATAATTAACATCATAATAGAGACGCTTAACGAAATGCTTCCCGATGACGATCCGAGAAAGAAACATATCACCAAGGATCTCATCACCTACGTGGAGGACAGAAAGGGACATGACAGGAGATACGCCATAGCTCCCGACAAGATCAAAAGCGAGATCGGCTGGGAGCCTGAGACCATGTTCAAGGATGGGATAAAGCTTACCATAAAATGGTATTTTGAGCATAAAGACTGGATGGAAAACGTTACAAGCGGCGATTACATGGATTATTACAACACAATGTACAATGTATAGCCTGTATTTACTGGAGGAACAATGAAGGGAATCATTCTTGCCGGCGGAGCGGGAACCAGACTTTATCCGCTTACTAAGGCAATGTCCAAGCAGATGATGCCGGTGTATGATAAGCCGATGATATACTATCCCTTATCCACAATGATGTTATCCGGCATCCGGGACATACTCATAATATCGACACCAAGAGATCTTCCGGCCTTTAAGGAGCTTCTTTCTGACGGAAGCCAGCTCGGAATGAGCTTTGAATATGCCGTTCAGGAATACCCGAGAGGTCTTGCCGATGCTTTTATCATAGGTGAGAAGTTCATCGGAAGTGACAGTGTGGCACTGATCCTTGGCGATAATATTTTTTACGGCCAGAGCTTTACAAGGATATTGCAGAGGGCTTCATCAAGACAGAAGGGCTCCACGATATTCGGTTATTACGTAAAAGATCCAAGGGAATACGGTGTTGTGGAGTTTGATGAGGACGGAAGGGCGATATCCATTGAAGAAAAGCCTGAAAAGCCGCGTTCCAATTATGCTGTTCCCGGCCTGTATTTTTACGACAATGATGTTGTGGAAATAGCAAAGAACATAAAGCCCTCGGCAAGAGGCGAATTAGAGATAACAACGGTAAACAACATTTATCTCGAACGCGGAGAGCTCTATGTCGAAACACTCGGACGAGGATTTGCGTGGCTGGATACGGGAAGCCACGAGATGCTTATAGAAGCTGCCAATTTTGTCAGGACAGTACAGAAGCGGCAGGGGCTCTACATAGCCTGCATAGAAGAGATAGCATATAAGAAAGGCTTTATAGACAGCGCTCAGCTGTTAAAGCTGTCGGAAAGCCTCAGTAAGACAGAATACGGAAAATATTTGTATGACATAGCCGGCGGATTATAGGAAGAGGGAGCCTGTAAGAGCCGGAGGGAGTAAATAACAGTAAGGGGAAGATCATGAATAAGGACAAGAATCTAAACGGTAAGGGGGCCGCTTCATGTCAGCCTGTCGACTGGGATCAGTATCGCATCGAGAGGGAAAAGGAGGCAGCTTCAAAGAAACCCCCGGTATCCATTGATGCCGGAGGATCTGATAAGATAAAGGCCGAAGGGATCAGGGTTTCAAGACAGAAATCAGCGATCGACGGCTTTACCGAGGAGTTTGAGACAAATATCATCAACTCCACTCTTATGCAGGATGAGAACCTGTTCATAGAGGCTGCAAAAAAAGAGAAAAAGGCAACGGCAGAAAAGCCTGCCGATAAGCCTGTATATAAAAATACGGACAGGCCAGCCGAAAAGCCCGAATTATCGCCGCATCTTTCAAAAGCAGTCGAGGCTCTGGAAAAATCTGAGGAGAAGAAGACCGAAGACAGAAAACCACAAGAGAAGAAAACGGCTGTAAAGGATGCGGATACATATCTTAAATCTCCGGAGGATAGGATATCCGAAAAGCTTTCTAACATAGGAAAGACGGATGAATCCTCTGCTTCTGCCACATCTGATGTGATGAAAGCAAGGAAAGCCGTAAATGACAAGATAATCATTAAGTCCTCGGAGGTTTCGGAAAAAACTGCCTCATCCGGCAGAAAAGTCAGGGTAAAAAAGAACGCCGATGCTGAAAAACAGGAACCGGAAAAGACAGAAGAGCCTTTAAAGATGGCTGTTTCCGATAATAAGAACCAGACGGGCTCTGCATCGGATTTCAGAAGATCCGCGGCAGACTGGAATACCGTTAACAGAAAGCACGGGGAAGATGACCACGCGTCCGGCTCATTCTTAAAGCGCATTTCCATCATGCAGTGGGCAATGGCGGGAATGGCAGCCGTCATATTCGTGACTGCCGTTATGACAAGCGCCGTTTATGCAAGTTACAGAAGCGAGCAGAACAAGGCGATAGCCCTTGCAAGCCTTGCAAGATATGAGGATGAGGAAGAACAGATCCTTGAAACTGTAGAGGAGATAGAACAGCCTGTAGCCGCAGAAGAACCTGAAGAGGTTGAGCTAAAGACCGTCAATCTCGTGCTTACCTCGGTTGAAAAGGATTTAAAGATAAAGCTCGTCGATGATGAGGATACCCTTGTAAAACAGATCCCCTGGGGAGTTACCGTATCGGACGATAAGGGAAATGCTACAGAGGAACAGGATGAGGATGAGGACGGTGTCATTCATCTGACCGGAATGTCAGCAGGTGATTATTCTGTTGAGCTCATACAGAGCGATTCACTGTCAGGATTCATACTTCCCCAGACCAAACAGGTATGTTCGGTTAAGGCGACAGTAGAATACAAGGTTATCGCAAACATCAAGGAAGAGATAAAGTCGGAGAAAGAAGTAAACGCTGCAGCAGAGGATGCCAACGGAAACCAGGCTGCCGATGTTGAAACGGGCGTTGCTCCTACAGATACAGTTGAATGGTGCGAATCGACAAAGACCGCAAACGGTGAGCAGTATGTGGAAGCTACTCCTGACCTGACAAAGACCGCATCGATAAAGAAGGATAATAACCTGGTAGCGGCTCTTGACAGGATAAGCGTACTGACCGGAAAGAGCTGCGGCAATACGATATTAGGACTGCCGATGCTTCTTATAAGCACCGATACCGTTTCGGGTGACCAGTTACCTGCGGGCACTGTGCCGGATCCGAACGGAGATAACGGAACCGGAGACGGCGGCAACAACGGCGGCGGCGGTGGCGATAATGGCGGCGGCGGCGATAACGGAAATGGCACGGGTGATAACGGAAACGGAACCGGAGATGGTGGAAATAACGGAAATACCGGTGATAACGGAAACGGAACCGGAGATGGCGGAAACAATGGAAATACCGGTAACAATGGAAATACCGGTAACGGAGACAATACCAATACCAATCCGTCAGGCACTGAGACCGTAACCCCGACCACTCTTTCGGATATAAGCGGATCCACAGAGGTTACTGTTGGATCAGATACTACATTAAGTGTTACGGCT
>JAILPG010000119.1 GCA_024699595.1 Lachnospiraceae bacterium
AGGTGATCATTTCAAGAGCCGTCCGGACTACCGGAATACCTTTTGCAGGCCTTGTGGTAATGGCTTTGCTTGCCGTAGTCATCATTATCCTGATCATACGACAGGTAAGATCGAAGAACCGTTTTGATGATGCAAAAAGAAAGGTTCAGATGGAAAACGAAGGTGAAAAAACCGTAGAGGAAAAGATATCCGCAGACAGAAGTCCGGAAGGGACAGCTGAAAATACAGGTGATGCTTCTGCGATTCCGGGTGCCGGAATAGGTGCAGGTGCAGCGATTGCCGGAACTGCAGCCCCGGATATGGGTACGGGTACCGCAGGCGGTACCGGTGATACAGGCGCCGGCGGAACGTATACAGGTGCAGGAACTCTCGGAACCGCTTCTCCGGATATGGGTGAGATAAATACCGCAGCCCTTTCCCCAGATATGGGTGCGGGGATCACCGGAAGTACGGGTAATGCAGACGGTACCGGAGGCCTCGCAGGAGCAGGCGATTTAAACACTGCAGCGGATGTCTCCGCAGATGATGTTAAGAACTTCATGATACCGGCTCTCGAAGAACCTGAAGAACCCGATGACTTTGACTACGATTACGATTATGATTTCGATGATTTTGACAAAGACGACATAGTGTAATAATGTGCCGGAGGGGACGGTTCTTTTTGGCACACCGTCAAGCGTAGTCTGCCCTGTGTATGAGCTCAAGCTGCAGATCGCGGTTTAGCTGGGTGAAATATGCATTATAGCCCGATATCCTTACCATGAGATCCTTATACTCATCAGGATGGGCCATGGCTGCGCGCATCGTATCTGAGGATACGATATTAAACTGCATCTGCATTCCGCCAAGCTCTGCATAGGCTGAAGCATAATCCGTTATGTGCCTAACGGTCTGTTCATGCCTGTCATTAGGCGACGGATTAACCTTTACATTGAAGGCGATATTGTTGTTCATGTTATCAGGATCAAGCTTTGCCACATCCCGTATGTTGTCAAGAAGACTCTTTGAAGCGCCGGCTTCGGGAGTCAGACCAGGAGTAAACGGCATAAAGGCAAGCCGTCCTGAGGGAAGCGCACCTGTTAAGGATCCGAAGGCCACATGATTGGACATTGACCAGAAGCCCGTGGTATAGTGTCCGCCGCGGAAATTGGTATGTGACCAGAAGCATTCCTTCATGAATTTCGTCACGGAATTGGCCATTTCAACGGCTTCGTCATTTCCCGATCCGAATTTCGGAACTTCTGTCAGGATGATATTTCTCATGACTTCGTTTCCTTCAAAATTATTCTTTACCGCATCTACAAGTTCGGAAAAGGTATACTGTTTCCTGTCATAGACCAGAGTCTTTATAGCCATGAGCGAATCAACAATGTCGGCAAGTCCTATGCAGGCTGTGCCTGAGGAGTTATACTTTGCTCCTCCCTTCGTCGCATCGAGACCTTTTTCAATGCATCCCGTGATCAGCGCACTCATAAAGGGCGTGGGACGGATAACACTGTGAGCCTCCCCCAGATAGTTGTTGTATTCACAGGTTGCATCAGCAAGAAATCCAAGCTGTACAAAGAAGGCATCGCGGAACTGTTCAAATGTACTGAATGTACTTACGTCCCCGGTTTCGGGCCCCACCTTCCAGTGCATGAGAGGGTGATATCCGTTGTAAAGCGCCATCTCCAAAGCCGCGACCATATTGAACATCATGCAGTTGGTATGCCCCATATGTTTACCCGAGATGGTGGG
Source organism: Lachnospiraceae bacterium (assembly GCA_024699595.1). The sequence continues at coordinate 1,738 of JAILPG010000119.1, forward strand.
TTCCACGCATCCTGTGGCAGACCAGTCATTACGGTCTTTAGGATCGTAATTATGGTCCTTAAGCGATTCCATGACAACCTCATCATTATGAATTGACGGTGTGGAAGTAGTATGGATGTTGACTTCGCACAGTCTTTTCAGATAGGTCTTGCTGTTGGCGGTCTTATTATATCTGGCGTTTATATTGGGGTCACGCATGCTGAGTATTTCGGTGACCTTTAAAAATACATAGGTCATGTCGCAGACCGCATCTCTTCCATCAGGAGTTATCCCTCCGAGAGTGATGGCCTGATCTGAGGAGCTTCCTCCAAACAGGTAATTTCCTATGTCGGGAACAAGCGGCACATGATCCTGACAGCGCAGATAGAAACAACCCAAAAGCTCGATGACATGATGAACATACTCTTTTTTCTCATCCTCTGTCTTAAGCTTTTCCATATCGGCTTCAAAATAAGGCTGGAGCCACTGATCCATTCTTCCGAGCGAAAATCCGGCATTTGTGCTTTCCATGTGAACGCCGATCCAGTGTATCCAGACGGCATGCACAGCCTCATCGATATTTCTCGCGGGAAATTCGGGAGAATGGGAAACAGCATCCGCTATCACCTGCAATTCTGCCTTACGTTTCGGATCCTTTTCACTTTCGGCTTCTTTTTTTGCAAGCTCTGCGAGATTTCTGGCATAAGCTATCATGCCTTCATAGCATGTGATCATCGCTCCTAAGTACTGCTTCTTTTCTTCCGTTATGGAAGGATCCTTATCCATTTCATTTCTTATCTCTTCTATGATGCCCGAAAGGCCGAGCCTTAAAAGCTTTGGATAATCAAGTATTGTATGGCTTAATGCGACCGTCTTCCATAAAAAGCATGCAGCCCAGCGTTCATCAAGCTTCTGTCCTATCGGCTCGTGATATTTTTTCCTTACGTATTCCCTGAAGTTTCTGTCGGCCCAGTATGGAAAAATATCCGAATTGAGCGCATCTATCTCTTCCTGAGTCAGTGGTTCATAAGGCTGCAGCGAGCGCTTGTTTACCGTAAGCAGCTCACCCCAGAATAACACACCAACGCCGTCCGGATAAATGGGAACACCTATCTCCTTCGTGGTAGTCGTTCCGGCAAGAAGATCATCTTTTCGTATTATAGGTTTCTTGTTTTCCATCAGGTATTTAAAGGCCTCTGCCTGCCTGACCTCCGGTATCCAGGGGGTGCCGTCACTTTTTCCCTCAAAACCGTTTTTCCTGAAGAAATCTGTCAGAAGCTGTGCACGTTCCGTGCATACTGCTGGGTTTTTATCAAGATGGATATCAAGGAATCTTCTGAGCCTTGGAAAATCATCCATTGAATATGTTGAAAGATATGGGTCATTTATTAGACACTTTACTCCAGGATCCACAGAGACCGCCCTAAGATAACTCACGGGTTTCTTCTTCCGTCTGGTTGCCTCTAGATCATCAACCATGGCTTTCCCGCTCATCTCACGCTCTTTTATCTGTGCCTTCATCTGTCTGATCTGCTTATTCTTCATAAGCACTGATATAAGGAGATTGAAAAATTCCAGATAACTCATGTTTCCGGTCATACTCATCCTGTTCTTAAGCATCAGATTAAGCACCTCATTGGGCGGAAGGGAAGCAAGCTGCGAAAGCACAGAGGTATCCTGAAGGGTGAGCAGGGTATCGACTCCCTCGATATCTCCGGATACTTTTGCCTTACCGTCTAAAAAGCGGATGCTCTGACAGACCGAACCGTCTTCGGTGGTGAGGCCTATGGAAAAATTCATCCATCCGTCCTTTGTCTTTAAATATCTCTGATTCTTTGGAACCTTCGAAAATTCGAAAGCAAAGAACTTTAAAACAGAATGTGTGAGTAAGTTTGCGACTGATGTTTTGCTCATTGTATTCTCCTTAGCATGAGATGTCCCGTTTTCTGAATATTTCTTTACAGTGCTCAAGCTTTTCTTCTGTCTGCCAGTGCTCTGTCCGTATGAGATCGTTTTTTGTTTCTTTCCCGAGCCCTTCTGCTTTTTTATACCAGGTGGGATTGTAAGGCAGCAGCTCTGTCTCCAATATATCTAAGGTTTCATAAAGCTCTGCTATGGCCTCCAGATTCTTATCGGTATCGGTGATGCCGGGGATCAAAGGCGTGCGTGTCAGAAAGTAAAACCCGTCGAATCTGGAGTCCTTATTGAGGCGCCTTAAGTTTTGTAAGATCAGATCATTCGGAACGCCGCAGTATTTAATATGTGCATCCCTGTCAATAAGCTTTATGTCCATATAGACCCCGGACAAAAGCGGAAAAAGATGTTTTTGGATCTTTTCATAATCAAAGTGACCGCAGGTTTCCAGATAAACACTTATACCTTCCCTATAAAGCTCCGATGCCAGTTGCCCGCACCACTCCGGAAACATTGCCGCTTCACCGCCCGTCAGGGTGACCCCGCCGCCCGATACATCATAGAAAGGCTTGTCCTTAACGCATTGTTCGACTATGGATTCGATGCTCATCTCTGTTCCGAGGCGTTCAAGACATTTCGGAGGGCATTTTTTTGTACAGGAAAAACAGCGGACGCATTTTGACCGGTCAACTATGCCATGATGATCCGGAGATGCGGCCTTTTTTTCACAGACACGCTCACAGCTTTTGCATCCGATACATTTATCTGTGGACACAAAAAGCTCCGCTTCAGTTTTTTTACCCTCGGGATTGTGGCACCATACGCAGTCAAGCGGACAGCCTTTTACAAATATTGCAGTCCGTATGCCCGGTCCATCATCAAGCGAGTTTCCTTTTAAATTAAGGATCAAAGGTGTATTCATCAGAACAATTATAGCTTACTTTTGCGTATATTTATAGATTTTGTTGTGATATGATCAGGTTGGCTTGACTTAGGAACATTTGTTCGATATAATTGGAAATGTCGAAGGATTTTCTGCTATTTTGGCTCACTCTAGACGAAGAACGATCAAGACTATGCAGCAGTTATCACTTTTCCCGGAACAAAATATTGATCCACGCTCTCCCATGACGGTCAACTGGAATCTATGGCACGGATGCACCAAAGCAAGTGCCGGATGTCTGCACTGTTATATGTACCGCCGCGATGAATCCGTAGGAAAGGATCCCACTGTCGTTCAGAAGACAGAGAGCTTCGATCTGCCGGTAAGGGTACTACGGTCAGGACGGTACAAGGGAAGATACAAGATCCCTTCCGGGTCGCATATAACCACCTGCTTTTCTTCGGATTTTTTTCATAAGGATGCTGATGAATGGCGAAATGATGCATGGAGCATGATGTATGAAAGAAGAGACTGCACTTTTTTCATGATCACTAAAAGGCCGGAGCGGATCGCAGACCATCTCCCATCAGACTGGAGTAAAAACTGGGATCATGTCACCATAGCCGTTACCTGTGAAAATCAGGAAATGATCGATAGGAGGCTTCCTGTCTACCTCTCTCTCCCGCTCTTTCATCATGCCGTGATGATAGAGCCGATGCTTGGCGTCGTGGATCTTCGCCCGTATATTGAAAGCTACAGATCTGCGGACGGATCTCCTGTTCTGAAACATGTCTCTGTCGGCGGCGAATCCGGAGCGGATGCAAGGATATGTGATTATGCATGGGTAGAGGACGTCCACTCACAGTGTATCAATAACGGGATCTCCTTCTACTATCACCAGACCGGAGCAAAGCTTTTAAAAGGCGGCAAGCTGTACAGCATTCCAAGATCATTGCAGCACTCACAGGCGCACCGGGCAGGGCTTGATACCGGAAACTGACATTGCCTTCAGGCGGACACTTCACTCCTGTTATACTGCATGTTCCTTTAATCCAGGATCCTGTCTATATAATCCAGAATGCATTTTTTCTTTTTTGCCGCACTCATCTTTTCAAATTCAGGAGAATGAATGGTTGCCGACAGACCATAGAGAAGCTGTCCCGCAAGGATATCATGAGGCATGCTGTTCGTTGTTCCCCATTTACCGATCATTTCACATATAAGGGGACGGAGCGCCTCAAGAGTTCCGTCGTGCATCGCTGCCTGTACACTCCAATGAACATTACCCTGTATCTGACCAAACTCTTCCATGGATCTTTCATACATTGGGAGAAATGTCTTTACAAAATCCTGTCTTGAACTGCAATCCGAAAGCATCGCTTCAAATTTCTCCCGATAATCCTTAAAAAATTTTTCCACCACACGGTCAAACAGCAAGTCTTTTGATCTGAAGTAGTGATAGAACATCCCTATCTCACCGCCGACCTCATTCATTATCATCCTGACGGAGGTCGCTTCATAGCCATGCTCAAAAAAAAGCTTCATAGCCGTCCCGATTATCTCATCCCTTTTTCCGCCTTCAAGTACCGCTTTCCTCGCCACCTGTTTTCTCCTCTATCCAGTCTGATATGGTATCAAGCAGCAATCCCATGTTGCCAACCTGACAATGGTGATCTGCCTGTTCCTCTTTTGTAAAGAGCCGTCCCGTCACGCTGCGGGCATTTATAAGCGCATCTATCTGATCCTTAAAGAACACCGTATAGATATCGGCTGCACCCGCAAGTACCAGTGTATCCTGGGTTATCAGATTTGAGATCTCTTTGGTGTTATATTTCCTGATATGATTAAAATACTCACAGGGAGTGTGGACATCCTCATAGATCGCATATCCCTGCAACAGAAGCCATTTCGTGAAATATTTCTGATCAAACTTCTTATTAAGCGACCGCCATAAGATATTCTTCGGATGTCTTGTCAGGTAATCGAAAAACTTTCCGAAGCTTCCCATCTTATTCAGTATGGCGCCATAGAAATCATAGATCAGATCATACATAACGAGGCGTGAGATCCTCTTATCATAAGCTGCCGCTCTTGTTGCCAGATACCCGCCAAGCGATACGCCTATGAGCGTTACATCATTAAGGGAAAAATAATCTAGTACTGCCCCGGTGCAGTGCTCCCATTCAGGTGTCATCCTCGCATCATAATGCATTAACACCTCTCCCTGTCCTGGCCCCTCAAAGAAATACACATTGTAGGATTTTTCGTAAAAATACGGAAGCATGGCCAGCAGATCCTGAGCTATGCTGTCATATCCGCCGTGAATGACTATGGTTCCTCTGGGGTTCTCACATACTGCATGATAAACAGGCAGTTCATAGTCCTTAAACGGTATCCTCGTTACCTTAAGGTAGGGAAACTGTTCATAATACTCATTATAGAGCTTCATGCATCTGTCATACAGTACATGCTTAAGACTCCTGCCATCAGCATCTTTTTCTCCGCTTAAAGTATAAAACTGGGCTGCGCGGTAACATGTTGCAGCCTTTAATGGTTCATTCAGCTGCTCAGCTTTTTCTCCGGTCTCCATGAACAGTGCGATCCACTTTTCAAAACTGTCGATCCTGCCTCCTATATCCATGACTTCTTCCTTAGAAAAGACACCATAAGTATAAAATCTGTTCAGTTGAAAGTTCAACCCTTCATCTTCGTTGAAAGGATAATAGCCTGCCTGAAACAACACTTTTTCATTTGTCATATGCGCATCCTCCATAAACAGAATATCGTTCTGTTTATTTAGGATACAATATAATAAAGGGGTTGTCAATAATAAGTAGAACATTATTCTGTTTATTTTGCCATCCCCTTTACAGATGCATATGAATCAATCGGCAGACCGGATCATTTAATAGCCTTCAATGTATGCGTCACTCCCCAGTTTCCGAGCTCTTCGACCTGCGCAAATCCGGCAGCGAGAAGAGCTTCTTTTTCGTGTTCAACCGTAAGTGGAGTGTCATAATGAAAAAACACATCATCCGGCAGTTCCTGCTCTTTTCTTATCTGTTGAAGTTCCTGTCGGTATAGAGTTTCCTGTTCATCAAGATCAGCAAAATAATCTGTGAGAATGAAATATCCGCCGGGCTTAAGCGCTTTTCTCAGCCTTATGTACATCTGAATTTTCTCTTCTTTGGAAAAATGATGCAAAGATTCTACAGAAACGGCTGCATCGAACAATTCTTCTCCGAAGGGCACTTCAAAATACGACCCGCAGATCGTTGTTATCTCTTTATCCGGAAATTTTGCCTTAAGAGATTCTAACATTGCTTCGGTTAAGTCTATTCCCGTAACTCTGGCATACGGATTGATAGAAAAGTATTCCTCCAATTCAAGTCCGGTACCACAGCCAAGGTCTAAAACATTAGCCTGTTTCTCTGCAGGCAAAAGCGATGCCGTATATTTATAAAATGACGCTGCACCCTGAATATTGCTCTTCATGTGCTCATCATATCCATCAACACGAGCAGTAAAAAAGTCATCCATTCTTTCAAGCATATAAATCAAGCTCCTTTTTGCATTAAGATCGATCTGTAAATGCGTTATCCCATATCGTTGAGGTCAGTCCTTCAAGAATGGACCCGCATGCCCAGGGCATAAGAGCAAACCACGTAGAAGCCGGACTGCCGTCGGGATATCTTTCGGTCAGCAATCCTTCACTATGACAGAATCTCTCGGACATCCATCCTCTCTTTCCGTAGTCATATTCACCATCATAGGTATTATGGCACTGGCAGCTCCATAAGACTGTATCATTCAGGCGGCTTCTTACGTATTCATCATCCCTGAAGCGCAGATAATACATCATTTCATCAATAACAGATGATGACATCGGATGGATGTGAGGATTAGTCACGGAAGTGATGCTTCCGCCGCAGCTTGACCATCCGACCTTACTTAACGGCGGTATCTTTATTGGAGAGTTATAGCAGAATTTGAACGTATACTCATAATACAGGGCATCCCTCAGATGATCTAACAGAATATCTCTTTCTGCATCATTCTGCTCTGATAAAGCCTCATGAAGATAACGCAGAGCCCTGATATAACTCAGTATACCCTCGGAATCGGTTTTTTTATCGATATCAAGCGGCCCACCGTAGCATTCCTCATGCTTAACGAACTTGTCGTAATACCATTTTTCACTGTTAAGAAGAGCGGGAACATACGTATGATCACCGGTAAGATATCCATAATATGCGGCAGCCGCAAGACACCATGCGCCGGAAAACGAATCATATTCAAGGCCTGCACCTGTATCTTCCGAAAAAACATACGGATACTCCCCATCACTGTTACGGCCTTTTTCCGTACGTTCCAGAACTCTGTGAGCATATAAAAGCCAGTCCTCATGATCCGTCCCGTTATCTTTTTCCAGTGCATACGCCTTAAGGATCAGATAAACGCTCTGCCCGACCAGATACGCAGCATGTCCCGGTGTTCTCTGCTTGTCATACCACCAGCCTCTGTTACTCCATACACCTCCCTGTTCTGAAAGGTACGGCAGGTCATTTTTTTCATTCATGCTTTCGGAGACTATATGATCAATGCATTCAACAGCCTGAATGCGCATTTTATCATTGCCCAGACGACATGAAGAGGCAAGCATGGGAACTGCTGCCGAAAGACCGTTTGTCCAGGATATGGAAGGCAGAGCTCTGTATTCAAAATGATCTCCTCTGTCAAATACAAATCCGGCATAAGAATGTGTATCAGACATCCATGCATCGCGCATCACAGCTTCCGATATATCACGGACTGTTTCCGATACGCTTCTGCTTCTGCGTGGCTCTTCATGGAATCTCCGATACGTCCATTTGATCACATCCTGGATCCCCCGTTCATCGTCGGCTGTGAAATCGAAGCAATATAGAGTAACAGCGACCGATTCACCCTTACTTATGCGAAAACAGTTATGCCCCATGGGACTCTGCGGCTGTATCGTATGCGAGTCGACAAACATCCACGGAGCGTTTTCATATCCAAGCGTATACCAGACTTCCCCATTTTCGAGCGAACATCCGAAACCCGCATACTGATCAAAGCTTCCGGACTCACCGGGATACCACGGTTTTCTCTCTCCGTCTGTTATGTAATATGGAGATGCTGAAAAGCCCGTCACGTGACCATCCGCAAACATGAGCGCCACAGGATGAGAGAGCCTGTCACTGCGGACCATCCACCACTCAGATGCGGGAAACTCGGATGACATTCTCATACAGGGCGTCTTACTGTCCACCACAAGCGGTGCATCGCCCCTGTTCGTACCATACATAAATCCCGGCAGAAAGAATCTTATTTTCTCACGATCACCGGATGCAGACTTAAGAGCGAAACGGAGCACTCCGTCAAAATCTTCATCTGCAGTGATCCTTACCGTAACTGTCTTCGGAAAAGCTTCATCGTCAGAAACCGTTTCATAATGCAGCAACGATACATTATCGCACAACCTGTATTCCTTATCGTCTTTAGTCTTCATACAAACTGATATCATAGCCCGCTGCTCCTCTGTCTGTGAAATTACCCGCACCCAATGTGATACTCATTCTTTTGGCCACGGATAATGCCAATGCGCTAAGGATATGATATCATTATCCCGTGCCAATAGGGACGTTTTTTTGCATATGGCCGGCAAATATTCGGTCTGGGCATATGAACTTCGTTATACCGGTTGAAAAAGAAAGGAAACACCGCTGTGACAGATCATGAATTACTCATCAGACAGGCAGAGGAAATAGCTAAGGATACCCTGTGGGATATAACCCTCTATGCCAATATGTCCGCGCTAATATATGAAAGTCTTGACGATCTGAACTGGGCAGGCTTCTATCTGATGCGTGATGGGAAACTCCATCTGGGGCCCTTCCAGGGCAGGTTAGCCTGCACGGTAATACCTGTCGGAAAGGGTGTCTGCGGAACAGCCGTTGAGAAGGGCGAGGTGATCCGTGTGGATGATGTTCATGCTTTCCCCGGACATATTGCCTGTGACAGCGCCTCAGAATCGGAGATTGTTCTTCCGATAAGGCGTAATGGGATAATTATAGGAGTGCTTGATATCGACAGCCCAATCAAAGGACGCTTTTCAGATGAGGACGAGAAAGCACTCATCAGAATAGTTGAGATCATTGAAGATTTTCAATGGAACCGCGTGTCTTGTCTGTGATGATCGAGATCAACAGGCGGATCTGATCCGAAAGACTCTTTGTTTATACAGAGGGTATGTTCTGTCTGCAATCGATCAACGCCTTTATTTCAGAAGGTTTCTCAGCAAGATAGGTCGCTCCCGAAGATGTCAGTTCTTCCTTGTCACCATAGCCGTACAGGACGCCTATTGAGTCTATACCAACTTCGTTTGCTGCCGTAATATCATTTTCTCTATCGCCAACCATCACGGCCTGGGATCTGCTTACTATCTTACATTGTTCGAGAACATACCGAAGGACATCAGATTTTAGCGGACGGATATGGTCATCTGCAGTAGCAATAAGATCAAAGTATTTCTTTAGTCCGAAATGCTCGAGCACGGTATTGGTTGACTTAGCGTTTTTTGATGTAGCTACGATCAGTGTCTTTCCTTCATTTTTTAAATCCGCAAGCAGCTGTTCTATTCCCGGATAAACAGAGTTTTCCAGAACACCGCCCATATTGTTGTAATAATCCCTGTACAGTTTTATCGCCTTGTCCGTATCCTCCGGGGAATATCCCAAAATGGTGCCAAAAGAATACTTTAAGGGCGGTCCTACAAACTTTCGGAATTGTTCTTTGTCTGTAACCTGTCCGCCCATTTTTTCAACAGCATATGCAAATCCATTCATGATCCCCGGACCGGAATCTGTCAATGTGCCATCCAGATCAAATAAGATATAAGAATACGGTTTCCTGATGCGCTCATCCATTTCTATATTCCTTCTTCATTTTCAGTTTTTTCCTCGGCTATAACGGTATCTATAATGGATTCTTCAGCCTTTTTTCTCATGATTTGCTGACACAGCTTAATGCAGCCTGCCAAAAGAAGTGAATCGGCTACAGCAAAGATCCCTAAAAGCGCTTTTTTCCCTATTTTAATCCCCATGCTCTCTATTCTCCTTCATCAGATCACATATCATCTAAACCCAAAAGAACCATATACAGTATAACACAGGTTATAATCCATCGTATAAGAACCATTGGCGCGGCGGGTGTTTTTCGTATATAATATGAGAAGAGAAGGCCATGTACCCGCAAACGGCGGGATGTTAGGTGTTGTGAGGATAAAGTATGGGATTGTTCAATTTTTCAAAAAAGCAGAATAAAAGTGATTCATTTGATTCATTTCCGAATCTGACCAGTTACCGGCTCTATATTTTCTTAAAGAGCGGAGATATAAATAAGGTCAAAGCTCAAATGGATGAGTTTTACGAACTTTACCCTAACGAGATACCATTTTCAGCTCAATTATATCAATTGGGTCCTACTCCGTGGACATATCTGGTTCTTAATCATTTGCCTAATGTGGGATCGATGTCTCCGATATGGTATTATCTCGATTATCTCTTATGGATGAGTGACAGTGCGGAGCTTTCCTTTGCTTTTGCCTACTCTGTGCAGGCCGGGGAATTACCGCTGTTTGCCAGTCGGGATTTTAATAATCCAAACGGAGATTCATGCACAGGTATTTCAAATGGAAAGCATTTCCATGCAACGGTTCCGGGAGAAGAGGTTAATTGGGGGCAAAGCGTTTCCAATCAGTTTGATTATGTAGAGTATATTCGTGGATATTACGGCGTGGATATCAGCACGGTGCTGTAAACCGCATACCAGTACAAAGAGCGCTTACCGGTGTAAGCGCTCTTTTATCGCTGTTTTGCTTTTAACGTAAGGGAGAACATGATGAATACAGTAATAATAGGAATGGGAGCTTTGGGACTTCTGTTTGGAGATATGATCGCCAGTAATGCCGACAGGGACAATACTGTTTTTCTTATGGATAAGGATCGGTATGAACGTCACAGCCAGGATATTTACAGGATCAACGGCAGGGAAAAGACGTTTAATCTGGCAAATGCCGCACTTCCTAATTCTGTTTCGTTTGAGACGGCAGATTTTGTTATTATAGCTACAAAATATAACGGACTCGCAGATGCCATATCCATGATGAAACCATATACGGATGATCATACGGTCATCATATCGCTGCTTAACGGGATCATAAGTGAGGATATAATAGCTCAGACCTTTAACAGAGACAACATCATAGACTGTGTTCCCATAGGCATGGATGCCATGAGGGAAGGCAGCAGCGTAACCTATACCAAAGCAGGCAGACTCCAGATAGGTATCAGGCAGCGATCACAGCACAAAGCTTTTGGAAGATTATGTGCATTCTTTGATATGGCCCATGTTCCATATGAGGCAGTTGATGATATCAGACACGCCATGTGGAATAAGTTTATGATAAACGTCGGGATAAATCAGACCTGTATGGTATATGAGACCACATATGCGGGAGCGTTCAGTGATCCGGAGGCTTTTTCTTCTCTTAAAAAAGCCATGCGGGAGGTGATCGAACTTGCCTCCTGTGAGGGTGTTACGCTTACAGATGAGGATTATGATAATGATCTTAAAATACTTGAAGGACTGAATCCGAACGGTTATCCTTCAATGAGACAGGATGCGGTAGCAAAAAGATATTCCGAGGTGGAACTGTTTGCCGGAACCGTACTGAAACTAGCAGCAAAATACGGTATAGATACCCCGGTCAACAAAAGATTTTACGATGATATCAAGAAAATGGAGAGCAGTTACCGTTGAATTGTTCCGGCCCCCCTCCGGCAGGTGGGTCATGGTTAATTTACAGATCAAGCTGGAGCACGATCTCTTCATCGTTCATTTCTCCCGTTTCATAAAAACCTGCCCCGCGATACATGGATAATGCATTTGTATTGGTATCCTTTGTCGACAGGCGGATATTATTTGCGCCGTTCTCCCTGAAATAATCAATGATCAGCTGCAACGCGGCTTTTCCATATCCTTTGTTTTGTGAAGCTTCATCGATCATAAGCCTCCACAGCCAGTATCTGTCATCCGGATCTTCATACTCCTCATCAAAGGCAAGCATCGTAAATCCCACCATTTTCCTATCACAATAAATGGCAAAAGTACGGGCAACACTTTCGTTTTCTTTTGCCGTATTCCAGGAGTCTTTATTCGAGGCTATATATTGCATCTGATCGTCTGAGACTTGCAGCTTAAAGCATTGTTCGAGATCTTCTTCCGTGATTTCCTTAAGTTCCACTTTTCTGTATACAGTTCCGGTCTGTGTCCATTCCGGAATGATCTGCTGACCGCATATCTTCACTAAGCCTTCCTGTGAAAAATCAAGGATAGTCGGGATGCAGTCCGCAAAAAACGCAGTCCCGGACCGGGGAGTCAGCACTCTTTTTGTACCTTCCGGATCTAATAGTTCATAGTCCTTTACTGTCAGAACTGTTCTGCTCTCCGCATTTACGTATACTCCGTCCGGTGCCTTTCCTGCTGGCGTTTCCGTACGTCTGATACCAAGAAACTCGAGCATCTCATCCTCGTAACGCGGAAAGTCCTGAGCAGACATCTCGATCTTTAACTTGTCACAGTCCATCTCATCGAAAAGCTTCTGCGCATATGCGGCATAGTCTTTCATGAAATCAAAAAATGCCGTGTGATCTTTCTGTTTATTTTGGTAATACGGGTTCTTTGGCACGCTTTCATTTGTTGTGTGTGAATATTATAATGGATGTGTGAAATTTCGCAAAGAGAGGAAAAGCAAATGATATATAATCAGGAGATCTTACTGAAAAATGGAAAACAGGCTCTTCTCAGGAACGGGGATGCATCAGATGGGGAGTCCGTTTATGATACGTTTAACCGTACGCATGCCGAAACGGATTATCTTTTGTCCTATCCGGATGAGAACAGCTTTGATATTGAAAAAGAAGCCGAGTATCTGGAAAAGAAAACCAACAGTCAGAATGAGATAGAGATCATAGCTCTGATTGATGGAAAGGTCGTAGGAACCGCGGGTATAGAGCAGGTAGGAACAAAGTATAAGGTGAAACACAGAGCCACATTCGGCATTAGTATTCTAGAGGAATACTGGGGGCTGGGACTTGGAAAAGCCCTGACCATGGCATGCATCAAATGTGCAAGAGATGCGGGATATCTGCAGCTGGAATTAGACGTGGTAGCCGAAAACAGCAGGGCAATAGCTTTGTATAAAGATTGTGGGTTTGAAGAGATCGGACGCAATCCAAGGGGCTTCAATTCGAGATCAGCCGGATTTCAGGAACTGGTCTATATGATACTGGTATTGTAACCTGCATTCCCGTGACACCACACTAGGTTGTCACTATGAAAATAACCGCAAATGCTGATAAAATCAGCTGATTTCGCATCGAAACGCTTGACATATTCATAGTTATGTAATATAATGCGTAACTAGGAGGGACAGTAAATGTCATACGTCAATCAATTCGATAAACGAAGCGGCATAACCTATGTTTACGAATCTGTTTCCTACTGGGACAAGGAAAAGAAACAGCCTCGTTCCAAGAGGAAGCTGGTCGGAAGATTGGATCCGGAAACCGGAGACATAATCCCGACCGATGGTCGC
>JAILPG010000126.1 GCA_024699595.1 Lachnospiraceae bacterium
AATGGTGATGATCCTTGATGAAAAATCCAGAAATACATCGACCGTATACTCTTCACCCTCCATATAATCCTGGATCATGGGCTCGCTTACAAGCGGCAGTATGCTTTCAAGTTCTTTTCTGTCGTTAACCTTATAGGTGTCTATGCTCGAGCTGCCGCTTACGGGCTTTATAAACAGAGGATAGTTTTCCTTCCCCTGTTCTATCTCCTCCGTCTTATAGAGTCTCGGAACCTTAAAACCGTTCTCCTCCATAAATCTCTGGGTATTTATCTTGTTCCGGCATATATTTATCACAGGAAAGTCCGATACCAAAAGGACGGCACCGGTCTCCTTCTCAATAAGATCCCTGTTCTCCGAAAGAAGCAGAAGCTCCGTATCTATCGTCGGTACGATCAGGGAGATATCCTTATCCCTGCAGACAGTGATTATGGCATCAACATATTTTCCGGAATCTATCCTCGGAAAGATCACATGATCATCCGCAAAATAAAGTGCAGGTGCAAGATCGCTTGCGTCTCCGCATACAACAGAACCTTCTATCCCCAGTCTGTCCCTAGCGTCCTTAAAGCATTTAACAAGCTCCACTCTCCTGCCTGCGCTTATTATCAGAACATTTGTCATATCATTTACTGCCTCTGAAATAATCCATGGTTTCCGCACCCTCCGGACTTATCCCGTCTTTCTTCAGTACATTTCCCACGGTCATTACAAGGATCTTAAGATCCATTAAAAAAGAATACTTTTCCGTATATTCCACATCGTATTCAAACTTTTCTTCCCAGGTGATGCTGTTTCTGCCATTTACCTGAGCCCATCCGGTAAGCCCCGGCCTCACGTCATGCCTGTGGCTCTGTCTCTCGTTGTAAAGCGGAAGATACTGTACAAGTAAAGGACGCGGACCCACGATCGACATATCACCCTTAAGTATGCAAAAAAGCTCCGGAAGCTCATCAAGACTTGTGGCTCTAAGCTTTTTCCCAAAGGGTGTAAGCCTTTTCTCATCAGGCAGAAGCTCCCCTTTTTCATCCCTTTCATCGGTCATTGACCGAAACTTGTACATATGAAAGATCTCACCCCTGTATCCGGGTCTGTCCTGATGAAACAGCACGGGACTTCCAAGCTTTATCCTTATTAACACGGCAAGCACCAGATATACGGGAGACAATATGATGATGGAAAAAAGACTTAAAAGTATGTCAAAAAATCTTTTCAGAAATCTTCTGTAGAGCATAATACGATTATACCACACTATCCCTGTTTATAAATCCAAACAGCAAAAGCAGCATTATCACAAAGGGAGCTACGATAATATAGTTTTCCATAAATGCCGTAAAGAGCATCCCGAATATTCCTGCCATTGCAGTCTTGGAAAGCCTGTCTGAGGCTGCTTTTTCCCTTATCCCAAGCAGACGGAAGATTGCAAACATAAGGGCAGTTATGAACACGACGACTCCGTGGACTATCAGTATATCAAGAAATCCCGAATGGACCTCAAACAGCCCGTTCATCCAGTCAAGCTTCATCACATAGGAAGATCCGATACCGGTAAGCGGCATTTTGAGATAAGCCTCCCACAGTTCATGCCATATCTCTTCCCTGCCCGATATAAGATCCTTGTAGAATATCCGCACCGAAAATACATCCTTCATACTGCCAAGCCATACATAGAAGGCCGAAAACGCCACGGAACCCAGAGTTGACAGAAGAGTGAGGATAAAATAGACCGTCCTGTTTTTCCATATTTTTCCGGGGATCAGATATAAAAGCGTAAACATGATGAGACCGATGAGCGCGCATCTTGATCTGTACCAGGAGATGATATTATATGACATTGCAAACAAAAACAGCTCCAGAGCCCTAAGCGCATAAAGCCACCTCTTATCCTTTATCCTCCCTGCAAAATACTCGATCGCATATATGAGGAAAAAGAAGCCGGTTATAAGCACCAGTCCGCCGTAATTTGTATTATAGCCCTTAAAATATCCCTTTACGTCGATGGTCCAGTACAAAAAGAAGGCACCGGTATAAATAGCGGTTATGAGTATCTCCTTTTCACTTAAGCTGACCTTGTTTGCAAGATACAGCACCAACAGGAAATCAAAGACCGTGAGTATGGCTCCCTTATCGGAACCTATCACAAACAGGTTGATAAGTGCGATAAGATCGACAGCCGCCATCAGATAAAATGCGGGATCCTTTATAAGAAAGCTTATATCCGCATAGCAAAGGAGCGTGATGATAAGAAAGACAGCTGCAATAAGGGTTCCATAGGGTGCAGTGGCAGAATACCATTCATATAAATGGAAATAAAGGGTCGTAAGTATAAAAACAGAAATGAGAAGGGAAAGATTGCCCCATCTCTTCCTCTTTTCACTTATAGGAGTCAAACCGTTATCGTCTCTCAACTTTCCTGCCTCTTTACACCGCTTTGCTTAAACTTTAGCCAAAGCTTTTTTGCTATCTCCATTATATCCGCAGCATATAATATGAGGATTGCTGCAAACATGAGGATGCATATAGGATATACGTATCCTGTGTCATTTATCATTATATAAGCCTGGATCACCAGGATCAGATAGGTTACATGTTCTTTTATACCGTTATGTTCAATATCAGCATATTTTTTTACCACCTGATATGCCATCATGAACATTACATAGTATGAAACCGCCGTTGCGATCGCAGCTCCCATGGCCGAAAGCTTCGGTATCAGGATGAGGTTTAAGACCACATTGATGAGTGCACCGGTAAAGGTTGCCTTACCCATGGCCTTTGAGTCCTTATTTGCAAGGCAGATCGACCCGAAAAAGCCTGTCAGTGCTCCAAACACCACCGATATCACAAGAGGCGGAACATAGACCCATGCGGCATAAAAATCCTTTTTAAACATAAAGGAAGCCAAAAACCTTACGATCAGTATCAGAAAGGAACAGCCGGTTACCATGAAAGCATTGTAGGATTTAAACATCATCGAAAAGAATTCGTTTTTGTCCCCGTCATTGTAGCTCTTGGTGGCCGACATCTGAAAACTTTGGGCAAATATCCTCTGAAATACGGTAAGTATCGAAGGTATCTTGTAAGCAACGCCGTAGATCCCGTTTACGGAAACACCGCATAATAAGGAGACCAGATATCTGTCTGAAGCATTATTGATCCAGGCTCCTGTGGAATAAGCGATAAGAGGCTTTCCATAGTCAAGAAGCTCCTTTTCAAAAGCATCATCACCTTCTGTTTTTTCATAAATATATGATGCATGCTTACGTGCCAAGAGAAGCATGAGGACAGAAGCCATGGAAAAAGAGGCGATCTGCGAAAACAGATAGCCGTAGAGTCCCGCTTTTACGACAAGCAGCCAAAAGAGGTTTGATGCAATGAGAATGACCGTCGAAAACACGCTTCCGCATACAACTATCTTTACCTTCTCAAGACCCTGAAAGAAGAGGATCAGGTATTCATAAAAGCAGTTTGCAAAAAACAGGAGTGAAAACACCAGGAGATATCCCCTGTAAGGCCTGATAAACAGAGAAGCCGCCACACATAAGATAAGAACAAAAAGACAGGCTCTCAGGTTATACTTAACACCGTACTTAAGTATCTCTCTCCTCTTATCCGCCCTGTCGATCCCGTATCTTAAGGCGGCCTCGCCCATGTTCACCGTAAGTGCCGGAACAAGCAGCAAAAGGGTCGTCTGCATGACGTCGGCGATACCGTAATCAGCAGTGGAGAGAACATTTGTATAAAAAGGTACCAGTAAAAAGACCAGTATCTTTGATACAAAATTACTGATCGTAAATAATGCCATATTCCCGGCAAAATACTTAAGCTTCCCCATTTATGCCTTTCCCCGAACCCGCAAATGTGAGCAGATACAGAAGGTTCAGTGAATAATCCGCCCAGATAAGATCCACATCAAAAAACGATTCGATGAACACCGCAAGAAGGATCACCATCGCACACCGGGAGATACTGCTTAGCTTAACTGCCTGATATAAATGTCCCGCCCTCAGATATATAAGGACCAGTATCCCCGAAAATACAGCTATCCCGTGTATCACCAGGAAATTGTACATGGCATTGTGGACGTTAAACTCAAAAAAGGATTCTATTACCGCATTTGTTCCTATCCCCGTAAGGGGCTTTTCTGCAAACAGATCAAAGAACTCCTTCCAGATGAGCTCTCTTCCCGAAAAAACAGATTTATAGAAAAACGGAAGTCTGAAATTTACGCCTGTTTTTGAGAGCATGATGTAAAAAAATACAAACATGAGAGAACCAAGTGTCGCAAATATCCAGACCGCATTATAGAAAGCCTTCTTCTGCCACCATTTCCGGGGTATCAGATACCTAAAGACCATGAACATCACAAGCATTATGAAGGCACCCCTTGCTCTGTGCCATAACGAAAGCTGGAAACCCTTAATGATCAGAAGTGTCATGAAAAAGCCGGGGATCTGAGGATATTTCTTAAGTATCGGAAAGGGCAGCTTCTCCTTTATAAGCTCAAGGAGCATAAAGGCGCACAAAAGCGTGTATATGGTAAAGGTCGCTGCCGTATTGGTGTTATAACCGTAAAAGGCAAAATCCGCAAACAGCTTCTTATACGCGACGATAAACCAGTAAAGAAGCAGGAGGGCATAGGCTCCCGAAAGTATGTAAAGAGACCTTTCACCAAATGTGATATATCTTGAAAGGTAGAAGATCATGATAAAATCAAAGGCTACAAAAAAAGCACCGAAGCCCGATCTTACGATGACAAGATTGATAAGTGCCACAATGCATAGCAAAGCAACAAAGATAAATTCCTTATCCCTGTGTCTGATCACGGCAGGAAGGCTTATGTTGTTAAAAAAGAGGATGATCAGGCAAAGGGACACAAAAAGACCTACATACCTGTCCGTAGCTCCGTAGAACTTCGGCACCAGAAATGTAAGCGAATAACCCATAAACAAAACGATCATTACCGTCAGGTTTATGAGTTCCTTTCCTTTATGCATAGCGGTGACCGTATGAGTATCCCCGTTCACCCTGTCTGTGTGTTCATCAGATCCATTAATTCCTGTAACAGTTCCCTTGTCCTGTTTTTCCATGATACCGTTTCCTTATCGACAGATGAGACAAGAGCGGCATTGTTGCCCTGTCTTAACAATCCTCTTATCTTTTGTCCGATCTCTTCTGTATCCTCACAGTCATTTATGATATAACGATCATCTGTACCCGTAAATATCTCAAGGGCACCTGTTTCCTTTGAAAACAGGAGATCGCAGCCATGGCTTAACGCCTCAAGCGGGGCAAGCCCGAAGGTTTCAAAGCAGCTGTTCTGCACAAACAGGTAAGCTTTTTCCATAAGCCTTACCGTCTCATCATGAGAAACGATCCCCTTATCATCAACAAAATCAAAGGCATCTACCTTCTCACTGTCTGCACCTTTATCCCCTATGACAATAAGCCTCAGATCTTTGTATTCCTCTTCTTTTTTAAGTTCTTTTACGGCTCTGCAGATATTTACGATCCTCTTTCTCGGCATGCCGCCGCCTACGGCAAGGATCATGTTTCTGTCACGTTTTGTACGGGAAGGTGCGTCATCTGCTTTAATATCCATTCCGTTTTTCCGGGATCTTATCTTTCCAGCATATTCCGGATAGTTTTCCTTAAGCCATAAGGCAAAATGATCCGAGACAGCATATATCCTGTCCGCAAGAGCCATGGTCTCCCTCTCCGTTTTGTTCATTGCCTGATCCTCACAGAGATTAATGCGGTTTTCATGCTCGACACAGCCGTGCATCAGATAGGCGCTCTTTTTTTT
>JAILPG010000153.1 GCA_024699595.1 Lachnospiraceae bacterium
TGATGCGTCGGATATAGATATGATCCAGCTGACCTTGAGCAATGTAAGAGAAATAGGCGAATATCATATGCTGCAGGCTCAGAATCCGGTAATGATATTCTCATTTGTTATATGATCGATATGAACAAAAAAACAGAGAAAAAAAAGATAAACAGAGTTATGATCGCTGCAGGTAGCAGTTCAAGCGGAAAGACGATGATCACCTGCGGCCTGTTAAAAGCACTTAAAAACAGAGGGCTTGATCTTAATGCGTATAAGTGCGGTCCTGACTATATAGATCCTATGTTTCACAGTACGGTTCTTAATATCGAAAGCGAGAACCTGGATTCCTATCTCTCATCCAAAGATCAGATCATACGTATCATGTTCTTTAAGCATTCCTCTTACTTCATCTATCGTTTCAAGGCTTACTGCATTTATGACGTAGCGTACGCCTCTCTTCTTTTTCTTTATCTCATCAATGATAGGAGAAAGCATGTGTGAGCTTCCTCCGATAAATACACAGTCCGGAGCTTCAATATCCTTTAGGCTTTGAGGTGCTTCGCCCTTTATCGCGATTACATTCATCGCATGATGCTTTTCTATGTTCTTAAGCATCAACTCATATGCCGTATCGTTCTTTTCAAAGGAATATATCTTAAGTGATGGATGAATCGCTGCAGCCTCTATGGCAACAGAACCGGTTCCGCCACCTATATCATAAACAACATCACCTTCTGAAAGAGAAAGCCTTATTATGCTCTCATGTCTTACGCACTCCTTAGTCATGGGCACCTTGTCGCGTATGAATTCCTCATCATTTAGCACATTTATGAGCGGCCGCTTCTTGTTTTCTTCATTTACTATCAGTGCGGTCATGATGCCTTTATGATAAAATGATGCAGCTTCTTTTTCTGAAAGCTTTATAAGCTTCTCATCTTCATAAGACATGTCAATACCCACATATATCTCACATTTTAGTTCAAGTTGTAATAGCTCATTACCTATATCTCTTATATCCTCGTCACCGGATAACAGGACAAAGGTCTTCTTGCTGTATCTTACAGTCTGTATCAGCTCATTCATGCTGAAAGAATCTTTTCTGCCGTGGATGCTGAATATCTTAGCATCATCGTAGCTTAAGCCGGTAAGCGAAGAAAGATACGAGACAGACGATATCCCCGGAAGTATCCTTATATCAGCCTCTTTATCCCACTTACCAAGAGCAAGACTCATCGCTTTGGTTCCGCTGTACATGCCGCTGTCACCGCTAAAGAGAATAACGGATTTTTGAATGCTCTTATCATTTTCAAGAACAGGTATTATATTCCCTGCCAGATACATATCATATTTTTTCTTTGCACTGATACGATCGATCACCCTTTTTGCACCGAATACGGCATCAACCTCTTCAATGGCAGTTTTAACTTCATATGTGAGATTTTTATCAGATCCCATCCCGAGACCAGCAAGGATGATGCTTCGCTTTATTTTGTATTCCTCAGAGGTTATCATCCTGTAAACATCGTAAATATCCTTACCCTCTTCCTTTTGAGGTCTTTTAATCACATGGCAGGTGATAGAAAGCTCTCCTGCTGCTCTTATTTTTTCTTCAAATCCGCCGACACTGCCGCTTTCCTTTGTAACCAGATGTCTGATATCGTACTGCTTCATGACAGCCATATTCATCTCTTTGCCAAAAGGCCCCTGCATGGCAATTATGTTTTTCGGACTTATGGATTCCTTTATACATAAATCAAGGCTCTCAGGTACGGGAAGGACTCTTACATATGTCCTTTCCTTTGTATCTTTACTCACATTCTTGCAATATGCATTAAGCTCCTTGCTTCCGGTTGTCAGAAGTATGTTTCCATCAGTCTTATCAAGAGCCTTGGCGCACTGCTCAACGCTCTCATAAGTCTTATGATCAAAACTGACATCAGCTTCCTTTCTGATCACCCTGACATATTTTGCACCCACAAGACCAGTGGCCTCTTTGATGTTTTTTGTTACATCTGTCGCATACGGATGTGTCGCATCTACAATAAGATCATCAGGGCCCATTCCTTCCTGTTTCATGACATCAGCCATCTGATAAACGTCAAGACGCCCGACACTTATCCTTGAAAACTCGCTCTTTTTTGTCATCTCGTTGCCGTATTCAGTCGCAACGCAGACAAGATGATCTATGCCCTTTTCATCGAGCATCGATGAAAGCTCTCTTCCTTCAGTTGTTCCGGAAAATATGATTATTCTCACTTATTCTCATAGCCTCTCGGTGTTACCATTTTTTTGTTGATCATCTTAGTATTTGAATTGCCGATAAAGACAGTCGTGAACATATCCACCTGCTTTTCGGCAAGCTCTTTTAACGTGCATACATTCATTTCAGTACCGTCTCTTCCAATGTTTTTTACATAGCCGCAGACTGTATCAGGTGATATTTCGGTTAACATAATATCGCATGCTTTTTTAAGATAGTCTGCTCTCTTATGGCTTGAAGGATTATATATCACGATACTAAAATCGCCTTTTGAAGCGCATCTTATTCTATTTTCTATGAGTTCCCACGGGGTTAAAAGGTCGCTTAAGCTTATCACACAGAAATCGTGGTTTATGGGAGCCCCTAAAAGAGCAGCCCCCGATGATGCAGCCGTTATACCCGGTATGATCTCAACATCATCAAATCCCATCTTTTGAGCAGTCTCATAAAGTGGAGAAGCCATTCCGTAGATACCTGCATCTCCGCTGCATATAAGAGCAACGATCTTTCCGCTGTTTGCAAGATCCACACATGCCCTGCATCTGTCTATCTCCTGCTTCATTGCGCTTTCCATATATTCCTTTTCAGGATAATAAGCCTTTACGATATCCGTATAAGCCCTGTATCCTACGATGATATCGCATTCATTTAGCACTTTTTTTGCCCTGTCTGTCATGAACGCTTTGTCACCCGGGCCTATTCCGACAACATATATCTTTCCCATATACTCAAAACCTTTTTGCTACGGCAACGGTCATGCCGTTTCCTGCCTGCTTTCCTACAATGAGTTCAGAGTTTGTTCCTGCTGCGAGCACTGCAGCTCTTTCACAGACGTTGTCAACTCCCACTGTCTTTTTTACAAATTCCGATGAATCAAACTCTCCCTTAAGCCTGTTTAAAAGACCGGCATCAAATGTGATGAGAGGTATACTGTATCTGTCCTTCAGATAGTTAAGAGCTTCTTCATCTTCCTTTACATCGATGCTTGCAAATGCATATACATCACTGATATCGATATCATTTGCCTTTAATACATCAAATAGAAACTCTTCGGCAGTTTTCTTATCCAGTCCCTTTTTCATGCCAATACCTACTGTGTATCTTTTGGGCATGAGCAAAAGGTCATACTCCTTGTCTGTCTCATTGGCTACTATGATATCTACTTTTTTATCAGGCGGATAATCCTTTATCGATATAGTTACAGGCTTTCCTTCTATTGCTTTTGCAGAAACCTTTTTTATCCCCTCTCTGTTACATATCTTAAGTGAGTTTTCCTTAGCAAACACATCGGCAGAAAAAGCTGCGTGCGAATCTGTAGATGTAGTGATCACCGCCTGCGCATCTATAAGCTTTGATATGACAGTGGCAAGCTTGTTTGCTCCTCCTGCATGACCACCGATTACCGGTATGACATATCTTCCAAGATCGTCTATGACGATCACAGGGCTGTCGCTTAGCTTATCCTTTGCAAATGAGGATATCGCCCTTACCGCTATCCCCATCGCTCCTACAAATATCACAGCATTGTGTTCTTCAAACTGTTTTTTTGTCCAGTCTATCAGCGATTCTTTTACGCTTTCAAATCCCTCGCAATCTGAGTCTTCGCCCATGCTTATGTAAGCCTGTGCTCTTTCAAGTCCGGCTTTGGTCAGTTTTTCGTTTATTCTCTCTATAAGTGCCTTACCGTCTTTTGTAAAGCATATCGCAGCTTTTTTCATAAATTGTCAAGATGTTCCTTTTCTGAAGCCTGTCGTAAAGCTGGGATCATACAGTTTTGATCTGTCAAACTTTTCGTGTATTACAGCATCTCCCACAAGTACGACTGCAGTCTTTGTTATATCATTTTTCCTTCCTGTTTCACAAAGGGTTCCGACAGTGCAGATAAGCTTTACCTCCTCAGGCCACGTTGCCTTGTATACGATAGCTGCCGGGGTGTTTATGTCATAACCGCCTTGAATCAGCTTTTCCTGAAGCCTGTCAAGCATCCCCGCGCTTAGATATATGGCCATCGAGGCTTTATGTGATGCTAACAGTTCAATTTTTTCATCTTCAGGTACAGGGGTCCTTCCCTCCATCCTTGTGATGATGAGCGACTGTGATATACCAGGAAGCGTATATTCGATATCAAGAGAAGCCGCAGCGCCGAAGCAGGCACTTACTCCCGGGCATGATCTGTAGCTGATCCCCTGTTTATCGAGTTCATCCATCTGCTCTCTTACAGCGCCGTATATGCTCTGTTCACCGGTATGCAGCCTTACTGTATCCTTGCCTTCCTGTTCAGCCTTTATCATTATATCTATGACCTCTTCAAGAGTCAGCTTTGAACTGTCATAGACTTTTGCTTTCTCTTTTGCATATGACAAAAGCTCGGGATTAACTAAACTCCCGGCATATATTATCACATCAGCCTTCTTTAAAAGTTCCATTCCTCTGACCGTTATAAGATCGATCGCTCCCGGTCCGGCTCCTACAAAATCAATCATTAGCTTTCTCCATGAATTCGTCGGCTGCGTTTGTCTTTCCAAGCAGCCCAAATCTGTTTGAATAAACGATGCATTCTACTGAAAGCTCATCTGTCGCTCTCTTACTTAGATAATATGATATGCGCTCCATAACATATTCAAAGCATAATTTTTCTATCCCGGCTTTTATCATGTATTCATAGGCTTCTTCAGTCGACAGGCTGTCAAGTATCGATGCGATCGACTCTTTATCCGCTCCGCATTTAAATGCAGCCGCTGCCATTAATTCCATCCTGCAGTCGGCTTCATGAGAATGGGTATTCATGATGCCGCCCGAAACCTTTATGAGCTTTCCGACATGTCCCACAAGAAGCATCTTCTTAAATCCGATAGATCTTGCCATGTCTATCGTCTCCCCGATATAGTTTGAACACTTGACTGCCTTTTCAAGATCATATCCGTAGTGCTTATTCATAAACTCTAAGCCGTAATTGCCGGGTGTTACCACGGCGATATCCGCTCCCAGGGCCTTTTTCTGGTTCAGTTCGACTTTTATGGTATCAAGAAGCGCACGGGTGCTCATGGGCTCGACTATGCCGGATGTTCCGATTATCGATATGCCGCCTTCTATTCCAAGTCTTGGGTTGAATGTCTTCTTTGCGATCTCTTCACCTTCAGGAACGGATATGACAACTTTAATCGAATCCTTGCAGTCAAATATATCCATTACTTCTTTCACTTCACTTTCGATCATCATTCTCGGAACGGAATTGATCGCAGCATTCCCCTCTGCCTGATCAAGACCCGGTCTTGTGACTCTTCCGACTCCTTTTCCGCCTTCTATGAGAATCTGTGATAGTCCGTCTCTTACAAGCGATACGCAAGCATAGATTAAAATGCCGTTCGTGATATCCGGATCATCTCCGCTGTCTTTTCTTACAGCACAGCTTACGCATTCCTCGCTGATATTTATATCCTCGATCGTAGGTTCATAAAGTATGCCGGCAGGAGTATCTATCTTTATTGAGTTTTTCCTGTTTCCTCCAAGAAGCATGCTAGATGCGGCTTTCGCTGCCGCAGCCGCACAGCTTCCGGTAGTAAATCCCGATCTCAAAGTATATTATCCCTCATCATGTATAAAACAGCGTTGCATATGGCAGCCGCCACATTGCTGCCGCCTTTTCTACCCCTGTTTACTATGTGGTCGATATCACTGTTAATTATCAGCTCTTTTGCTGCCTCGACATTGACAAACCCGACAGGTACTCCCACAACGAACGCGGGTACATATCCCATGTCGTAATGCTCTCTTATCGTCATTAAAGCCGTGGGTGCATTTCCAATGACAAATATGACAGGCTTATTTAATGTCATTGCTCTTTCCATGCTCACACTGGCCCTTGTCACTCCTCTTTTTGCGGCCTCATTTGCGATATCCTCATCAGCCATGTAGCAGTGTATCTCACAGCCGTATTTTGAAAGCTCTTTTTTGTTTATTCCCGACAGAGCCATGTTTGTATCCGTTACGATAACCGCCCCGTTTTGTATAAGAGACTTAAATACATTGATCGCATCGTTTGAGAACACGAGCGTATCCGCATAATCAAAATCGGCAGTCGTGTGTATGCAGCGCTTGATGACAGGAGCATTATTTTCATCAAGTACGATACCCCTGTCCTGCAGCTCTTTTGTTATGATCTCAAAGCTTCTCTTTTCTATCTCAGACGGTCTTACATATTCAATGTCCATTTATTATCTCTCTTATAATCTCTATAAGTATTTTGTTTGATCTATGATCCTTTATCGCTATCCTGTAAAATCCTCTTCCCAGTCCATAAGAGTTAGAAAGATCTCTTATAAGTATCTTTCTCTTTAACAGTTCCTCATACAATTCATGGTCAGTTTCTATAAGGATAAATGTCGTGTCGCTCTCATATACATTAAGTCCGAGTGTCTTTAATTCATCAGTCAGATATGTCCTCTCTTTTCTGATCATATCCAGAGATTGATCAATAAATCCTTTCTCGGATAAGAGTCCTGCTCCTGCCTTTATGACCTCTTCGGAGATGACTGAGAGATTCCATTCGGGAAGTTGATTTTTTATTCCTGTGATCATCTCTTTATCTGCCATCACATATCCCGTTCTTATACCCGGAAGAGCAAAGATCTTTGTCATGGATCTCAGTATTATCAGTCTGTCATACGACTTTAGCATAGCCAATGCATCAAAACCATTTTGAGCTTTATCAGAAAGGTGATAGAAGCTTTGATCCAGTATCACATATGTATCGTTTGTTTTTGCCCTGTCAAGAATCGATAGCAGAAGATCATCATCGATATTTTTTCCTGTCGGATTCCAGGGATCGCAAAGGAATATTAGATCAATGTCTTTATCCATCAGATCGATGATACCTTCTGTAAGCTTAAAGCCATTTTCTTTTTTCAGGAAATATGTCTTGATATCGCAGTTATGTAAACTATTAAGTGCATATCTGTATCCGCTAAAGCAAGGCTCTATCAGCAGAGCATTTCGCGGATCAATTGCTCTCACAGCAGCAAATATGAGCTCGCTAGCCCCGTTTCCTGCCATTACGCATTCAGGTGATATTCCTTCTTTATCTGCAATGCTTTTTTTTACACTCTCCTGCTTGCTGTCGGGATATGTCCCTGCCCTTGATACACCCTCTTTTATTGCTTCACTTATATCATCCGGTATACCCGTGGGGTTGAGATTGACCGAAAAATCAATATCTACTTTGTTTCTGTATATGTCTCCGCCGTGGTTCATCTTCCCTCTTTGTTTACATAATTTTCACTATTATGTAAACTATTATAATGATCAGTATCGCCTCGGTTCCAAACATGAGTCTGTTTGCCCGTTTTATATCTTCGTTTTCTATGTTCTTGTTATTGTCTCCGATGTATGGCTTGTTTACTAAGACTCCCCCGTAATATGAGTCCCCTCCGAGCTTTATCCTGAGCGCTCCCGCGCATGCACTCTCCGTCTGAGCGGAATTCGGACTTTTGTGATTGAGTCTGTCCCTTCTCCATATCCTCAGGCAAGCTCCAGGATCATATACATCATCAAAGAGAGCAAGGATAGCCGATGCAGCTATCAAAAGTATCGCACTTAATCGTGAAGGTATGAAGTTAACGATATCATCAAGCCTTGCCGCTGCTCTTCCAAAGTATCTGTACCTGTCATTGTTGTAGCCTATCATCGAATCCATAGTATTTATGGCTTTATAGAGCATGCCGCCAACAGGCCCTGCGATCGCAGTATACAAAAGCGGTGCTATCACTCCGTCTGAGGTGTTTTCTGCAACCGTCTCGACCGTAGCCCTTATCATTGCATTCTTATCAAGCCTGTCGGTATCGCGTCCGACTATCATCGAAAGATCGTATCTTGCCTTTTCTTCATCGTCGTTTTCAATGTCGTTGAATACCTTCATGCTCTCGTTATATAGACTCTTAGCGGCAAGGATATAGCATGTCATTATCGCTTCGATCGCGGCTCCGAAATATCTGTTTAACATATATGAGAGTATCAGTATTGTTACAGTTGACATAACTGTGATAATACATACAGTAAAACACGTAAATAAGCCGTTTTTTAACTCTTTTCTGTTATTTCTATTATTTGATGTTATGTTAAGCAGTTTCTTTTCAAGAAAGGTTATGAGCCTTCCGATCAAGCTCACAGGATGCCATATCCAGTGCGGATCTCCTATCAGAAGATCAAGAAGATATCCGCTGATCAATGCTATCAAATGTAAGATCAAGTACTCTTTCGCCATCTGTTTCTATTTCCAATATATATCCGTCAAGGTTATTTACCTGAAAATCATAAAAATCTTTTCCGGTCAGGCTGCTCATTATGGCCATGATATTTCCGCCGTGACATACGATCACAACATTATCCGATATGCTTTTAATTATCGCTTCAAAAAAACCTTCTGCACTTCTTTTAATAAAATCCTCGATCCTCTCGCCACCGGGAAATCCAGATCTTCCGTTACTGTCTATAAAGAGCTGATATTTTTCATCATCCTTAAGCTCTAAGTAGTTCTTTCCTTCAAATGAGCCGAAATCGGTCTCCCTTAGATCTTCTATGATTTCTATATCTCTGTCATCAAACAGTATCTTTGCAGTCTGCATCGCTCTTTTCATTGGACTGCTAAAGATCAATGTACAAACTCCCGCTATACTAAGTATCTGATCTTTTCTTTTTATGACTTCTTCTTTACCGGACAGCGAAAGCTCTTCATCGATCTTTGCACCGATATATCTTCTTTCATCGTTTCCGGGCGTCTTGCCGTGTCTTATTAAAATACATCTTTTTTTCATAGCAGCGTAATGAGTGCGAGTATGACGAAAGTGCTTGTTTCTGAAACGGTAACGAAATATCCGGCAGTATCACCGCTCACTCCCCCAAATTGCCTAAGCGTCATAGCTCTGTAATATAAAACAAACAAAATAAATGTGACAATGACAGCTGCAGCGATAAAAACATCAGTCAGTAACATGAGTACCACGGAAACAATGATCCATCCTATCAGTGCTGCTTTTACGCTGTTTTGATCTCCCGCTGTCTCGCTTTTAAGCATTCCGTCATTCTTTGACTTTTTAAAAGTGATCGAAGTGATCCCGCTTAAAGCCCTGCTGAGTACAAAAACAAGAGAAAAGATGATCAGTATTCTGTTATCCATGCCGTCAAGTATCAGCCCTGCTGATGCGATCATGATCATTATCTGTGTGCCTAGACCGATAACCGCAAATGCGCCTATATGAGGATCTTTGAGTATCTCGATCTTCTTTTCCGGGCTCTGGTATGATCTTAATGCATCCTGAGTATCCATGTATCCGTCAAGATGAAATCCCCCGGTCACGATGATGGGGATCAGAACAGTAATGATCGTACGCACAAAAAGCGGAAGAAAGCAAAACAGATCAAAGCTGCTTGACAAAAGTATCAGACAGCCGATGATCACGCCGACAAACGGAAAGAACATAAGGCTGTGAGCCATGTCGTCATCCTTCCATTCAAATCTCGGCATCGGTATTCTCGAATACATTGATAGCGATACCGCTATCCATCTAAGTATCTTCATTTCTTACATCCACAATCCTGTCGGCGATCTTTGTCAGCTTTTCATTTAAAAGATCGATAAGCTCAATGTAAAGCCTTGTCATCTCATCACTCTCTTCACAACCCCTATATTCATTGGTCACTATAACAAGGTCCCTAACCTTTGCTGAGAGCTTTTTTATATCATTAAATATCTCATCCGTAAATCTTTCCCTGTTGCATGCGTCGGGTTTACATAATTCTTTTTTGTCAATGTTTTCATACATCTCGTTGCCGACAAGATTCGCTATGCACTCAAGCAATACACTGCTCTCTTTGGGTTCATCGATCATATCGAGTGCTCTGTCTATCCGGTAAGGAACTTCAAGAGTGATAAAGCCTTTGCCTTCTCTTTGCTTTCTGTGCTTTTCTATCCTCTCTTTGCCCGCTTCATCATATATGAGCATTGTCGCCAGATAATATCTTTTTTTGCCTGATGAGCTGCATGCGATGTTCTCTGCGATGAGCGATTTTCCGCTGTCAGGTCTTCCGATCACAAGTGTTATCATGTAAACCTCTCATATTCCTTTATTGTAGTATCGCCAAATCTTGTACCTGTCTTATAAAGCGACATCACCATATCAAGCATCGGCATGATTAGTACGGCGCCGGTTCCCTCTCCGAGGTTCATATCGGCATCTATAAGTGCCTTAAGTTTCATGTATCCAAGTACGAGTGCTGTCCCCTTTTCCTTACCCGTATGCGAGGCTATCATATACTCAGATACGCCGGGTATGATAAGGTTAGCACAGTATGCTGCAACAGCGCTTATAAAGCCGTCAATAACAACAGGGATCTTATATATTGCTCCCCCTATGAATACGCCGACAAGTCCCGCAATATCGAGTCCACCCACTTTAATGAGAGTATTTAGAGCCTGCTCTCTGTCACCTGCCTTTTTATCGTACAGGTCATGATTTATCAATGAACTTCGAATGACCTTTATCTTATTCATCAACCCTTCATCGGAAAGGCCCGCTCCTTTTCCCGTAACAAGTACGGGATCCTTGCCGGTAAGAGCACACAGGACTGCAGTGCTCGTTGTAGTATTTCCTATTCCCATCTCGCCTGTAGCTATCAGGCCATAGCCTTTTTCTAAACACTCTTTTACAAGATCCATTCCGACTTTGATGGCTTCAAGGCACTGCTCTTTGCTCATTGCAGGCTCATTAAGGATATTTCCCGTTCCGTTTGCTATCCTCTTGTCTATTATGCCTTTTATCTTTGTATTCGAATTTATCCCTATATCAACAGGGACCATATCCAGAGCATAATCAGCAGTCATGGTTCCGACGCTGCTTTGTCTCTTAGCCATAAGTGCGGCAACATCTGCCGTTACGCTCTGATCTGTCTGAGTGACATTTTCGCATACGACACCGTTATCGGCGCACATGATAATCAATGCCTTTTTGCAGATATTGGGCATCTCTTTGCCCTGTATTGATGCTATCCTGCATACAAGCTCTTCGAGATCTCCAAGTCCGTCTATCGGTTTGGCTAATTTGTCCCATGACAGTTTTGTTCTTTTAAAGATCTCTTTATCTGGAGCGTCTATTCTTATATCAAACAGTTCCTTGTCTGTCATACCTGCCCCTCATTAGATTTATGTAAACCAAGAATGTCATATATCATTTCAATATCAAGGCTCTCTCTTAAGACATCGGCCAGTCTGTCATACTGTGTTTCCTTAAATGATTTCTGATCCATTGCTTTTTTTAGATCTATGCTGATACCCTTCTTTTTTGCCAGAGTATCTATGATTCCTGTAAATATCTCTTTTGAGTCAAATATGCCGTGAATATAAGTTCCGTATATATTCTCGCAGAAATATCCCGTAGAGTCAGAAGTAAATTCTTTTAGGTCTTCATAGGGAACGCTCTTTCCTGTATGTATCTCATAGCCGGATACATGGCATCCCTTTAAAGCTTTGAGATCTTTACCTGCATCAGTTACGCTTCCCTCAAAGAGAGTTCTTACCTTTTCCTTCTCCATTACCGTATCCACTGCTAGAAGATTTAAGCCTATGTCGCTCTTTCCCCCCTCGGTATCATACGGATCCGAGATATTCCTTCCAAGAATCTGATAGCCTCCGCATATGCCGAAGATGATCGTTCCGTTTTTATAAAGCTCTCTTATCTTATCTTCAAAGCCTTCTTCTCTTATCCACCTTAAGTCTCCTATCGTGTTCTTGGAGCCTGGTAGGATCATCATGTCAGGTTGACATAATTCTTCTGCTTTGGTCACATATCTTACTGAAACATCAGGGATCTGATCAAATACATCAAAATCGGTAAAGTTTGCGATATGAGGAAGTTTTATTACAGCGATGTCTATCGCGCCATTGTGGTTTACATAAAGTTTTTCGGACAGAGAATCCTCATCATCGATCCTTATATCCATATACGGAACGACACCGACAACGGGTGTATTTCCTTTTTCTTTGAGGATCCTTACTCCGTCGTCAAATAAAGCTCTGTCGCCGCGGAATTTATTGACAATCAGTCCTTTTACTCTTGATCGTTCCTCATCAGTTAAAAGGTCAATTGTTCCGATAAGCTGTGCAAACACTCCTCCCCTGTCGATATCTCCGACAAGGATAACAGGAGCATCTATCATCTTTGCCAGTCCCATGTTGACTATATCATCGCTCTTTAGATTGAGTTCAACAGGCGAGCCTGCCCCTTCTACAATAATTATGTCAACCGTTTCTGAGAGCTTTTCATATGCTTTTTTAATCTCCGGAATGAGTTTTGTCTTGTATCTGAAATAATCGGCAGCCTTCATATTTCCGACAGCTTTTCCGTTTACTATCACCTGTGAACCGACATCATCCGTAGGCTTTAAGAGTATCGGGTTCATGCATGAGAGAGGCCTAATTTTACAGCACTCTGCCTGAACAACCTGAGCTCTTCCCATCTCAAGTCCTTCTTCTGTCACATAGGAATTCAGTGCCATGTTCTGGGATTTAAAGGGTGCTACCCTGTATCCGTCCTGAGTGAGTATCCTGCACAGTCCGGCTGCGATGATGCTCTTTCCGGCATTTGACATCGTTCCCTGTATCATCAGGACTTTAGCCTTGCCGGATTGTTTAAAGCTGCTGTCTATACAAGGCATGTCTTTGCTTTCATCAAGCCACAGTCTAGACCCTATCAGCGAGATATCGGCTCCCTCTATACCATAGAGCTTTCTGATGAAATCTTCCTTAAATATCTCTTTTGGTTTTCCGATCTTCTGTATCCTGTTATCTCCTATGGCTATGACAGTGTCTGATATCTGCATGGCTATATCGAGCTCATGCAGGCTCATTAATACAGCGATGTCATTTTGCTTTGCAAGCAGGCGAATCTTTTCGAGGATATCGAGCTTGTATCTTATATCCAGATATGATGTAGGCTCGTCAAGGATGAGCACCTTCGGCTCCTGACAGATGGCACGCGCTAGCATTACTCTCTGTCTCTGACCGTCGCTTATGTTTGTAAACTGACACTCTTTAATATCTGACGTATCGGTCATCATGATCGCCTTGTCTACGATCTCTTTGTCGTGATCCGAGAGTATCCCCAGCATTCCCGTATAAGGATACCTTCCTGTCTCTATGACTTCACGGCATGTCATGCGTTCAGGCTTTATAGCTGTCGTCATCACCATGGACATCTTCTGAGCTATCTCATCCGCTTTCATATCACTCATATCCTTTGACGAAAGATATATGAGTCCTCCTCTTATATCAAGCAGACCGCTGACGCTTTTTAACAGTGTGGACTTGCCGCACCCGTTAGGACCTATGAGCGTGGTTATAGATCCCTGCTTTACAGAAAGCGAGATCTCTTTTATCAGGTCGCTGTCATATCCGATTGTAATATTTTTAGCTGATAATATGCTTTCCACTCTCTAATTCCTTCTATCTCTTCTCTTTATCATTATCATAATGACTACCGGTACTAAAAGCACTGCAGTCACCGAACTGATGCTTACTTCGGTAGGTGCAAATATCGTTCTTGCGATCATGTCACAAAACAGTGTTACTATCGATCCTCCGAAAAATACTCCGGGTATCATGATCTTTGGATCCGAAGTCTTTGTAATGGAGCCGATAAGATGCGGGACCGCGATACCCACAAAAGATATCGGACCTGCAAATGCTGTGACACATGCGGCAAGCAGGCTTGAGACAAGGATGAGTGCTACGCGCAGATAAGTTATGTTAACTCCCATCAGCTTTGCATACGATTCTCCGAGTCTGTAGGCTCCTATCGGTTTTGACATAAGAAATGCCGAAACAAGACATATCAGTATGATAAATGTCATGATCCTTATATCCTGCCAGTTCATGCCGGATAAGCTTCCCATTGACCAGTTATGAAGATTTACGATATTTGAATCATCCGCAAATGTTACTACAAGATCAGTTATCGCCGAGCATATATATCCGGTCATGATGCCGCATACGACAAGTATGCTCATGTTCTTTACCTTAACAGATATGACAAGAACAAAGCCCATGGCAAGCATAGCTCCGATAAATGCAGCGCTAACCATGCCCATTCCCGACATGTTGACTCCTCTGCTTAAAAGAAAGATCATCACGAGAGCGACCGTAAGCTTCGCACCCGAAGATATGCCAAGAACAAAAGGACCTACGATGGGATTTGAAAAGAATGTCTGCAAAAGATAGCCCGAAAGAGCAAGTCCGCCTCCGAGTATCATGGCTGACAGCGCCCTGGGCATACGTATGTTGTGGATTATGCTGTAGTTTAGAGGATCGCTTTCGCGCCACAATATTATGTTAACCAATTCTGAGCCGTCAACCTTTACACTGCCGAGCATTATGTTGGCAGCAAGCAGTACAAACATGAGTATTAAGATGATTGCAAATGCTAAAAAGCACCTTTTTTTGCTCATATATACCTCAACGATCAGTCAAGCTTCTTAAGATAATGAAGATCGTTTTCCTTTCCGTTAAAGACTGAGTTAAGATCGTTCATAAACTCAGCCATGCCGGTCGTCTGCTGAAACAGATCCCTGTCAGTACAATAGACTTCATTTTCCTTTACAGCCTTAAAATCAGCAAACAGAGCATCCTTTGAAACAAGCTCGTCAACCGAGCCTATCTCTCCCGCTATCGTGCTGTTATATATGATTATATCAGCATTGCAGGCATTAGAATAGAAATCCTCCATCTGCATGTTCATTGTGGAAAGTGAATTATCGGCACTGATCAAATCATCGTCTATTATATAGTTGCCGCCGGCCAGATCTATCATCGTTGATATGTAGTCCCCCGGCTTTCTTACATTTATAAGTCCCGATGTGGTCACGTAAAAGAAAGCGACTGTCACATCCGCATCGGCTGATTCCATCACGGGTTCTATCTTTGAAAGCTGCTCTTCAAAGTAGTCATCTGCTTTATCTTCAGCGCCAAAGAGTATGCCGTAGAGTTTGATCCATTCAAGTCTTCCGAGAGGATGCTCTTCATAGCTTGATGTTTCGACAAGTACAGGAATACCAAGTTCCTCAAGCTTTTCCTTCACTTCAGGTTCGTGATAGATCATGGTGTTTTCTATCGCAAGATTACAGCCTTTGGAAAGAATAAGCTCATAATCAGGCGCCCTGTATTTTCCGGCATAGAGGATCTTTTTATCACTCATGGCTTTTTTTGCTTCATCTATGCTCCAGTCGTTAGCTTGTGTTCCTGAAAGAGCGATATAATCAAGACTATCAAGCCTGCAGACAAAGTCCATTACGGATGTTGAAACAAGATATGTCTTATCAAGAGGCTGTTTTAAAACTATCATTCCATCCGGCAGATCATCCGGTACATCCGCTCCTTCAGGTACTATCAGATAATCCCCCGAACCGGCTATGCTAACTACTCTGTACTGACCAAATTCACTCACACTGAAGCGCGTGGCATATTTAAGCTTAAGCTCGCCGCTTATTTTTATCCCGCTAAGCGTATCAGCGTTAAATAAAGATGTCTGCTGCATGATACTGATATCAGCTTCAGCCTCAGCCTCTGTTGTATTCCAAAAGATCGTATACTCGATCTCATGAGGCGTACTCATGGCTGTGGTATCGCCTATGACATCAAGCGGTTCATCGAGTGTTTTAACGGGGACGGTAAATGTCGATTCTCCTCCCGGATTCTCGTTGTCATATCTTACATTGTCTACCAGCATGTAGTCATAGTTTTTGCTGCTCCAGACAAGTATCGCGCTCATACGCCCGTCTTTTCTTACTATGGTCACCGGCGACTTGATATAAGCCTTTCCCGTTCCTCCTTCGAAAGTTATGTCAACCTCATATGTTGCATCTTTTTCCTCTTCAGTATTCTCCTGTTTTACAGAAGTAACCCCCTGTGAAGCACAGGAGGTTACAAATAGTAAACTGAATAATAAAACTGTTAAAACTATATGCTTTTTTATAGCTGTTTTAATTCTCATATGATTACTGTTTAGGACTCTCTACCTTTACCTTATGATCATACCACTTACCCTTTGATCCGATAAGAGCAAGATCAAATTCCTTGTCAAGATAAGGTACCGGAACGTCAAATCCATAGACTTCCTCTTCTGTTCCGTCGCTGTATTTTACCTTGTCCGTAGTAGGCTCGAGTAAGACAGCCCCGTCTTTTTTTGCATCATCTGCAAGTCCGGGATAGAGATTTAAGATGTTCTTTGATGCAAGAGAGATATGGATCGTCATCTTTCCGTCCTTTACGGTAAGCTCGCCCATATCGTTATTAGCCTCATTTACATGAAACATTGAGCTGTCTGTAGTAAATTTAGCGTTGTAGGTACCATCCTTGATAACGGCACTTGAGTCACTCAGTTTTTTTTTGCGTCTGAGCCAAGTTCCTTAAGAGCGTTTGCCGTATGCTCAACGTAGAGCTTCTGAACAGCCTCGATCCTTCCGAGACCTTCTATCTGACAGTCGATCGAATCGAATGCGCCTGAAGCCTCAAACATGCTCTTCCATGAATCGTCATCATCGCCTGCCATATCGTTATTGGCGTGATCGCCTGCAACTACCATCAAGGGACGAAGGATGACCTTCTTGTAACCGGCTGCCTTTACTGACTCGATGATGTTCTCGCATGCTGTCTCTTCGGGTTCACCCTCAACAGTACCGATGAATACATTCTTGTAGTTAAGCTTGTCCATCTGAGTAGCCATCTGGCTGTAGCTTACCTTTGCTGTGTGAGCTGTACCGTGACCCATGAATACAAATGCAACACCGTCCTTGTCTGCAGCATCAAGTGAATCAAATCCTGCTGACTTTACTGCTGCATCAACAACAGCCTGAGCAACTGTCTTCTTGTCATCGTTTATTACTGTAGCATCGGCACCTACCTCGCCAAGAAGAGGCTCGGCAACTGCAACTGACTCAAACTTGTCAGCATATTTATCAAGAGCTTCGCAAAGCTCGTCGTACTCTGCACCATGCATCAGATGAGTAGGCTGGATGAGCAGGTTCTTTACGCCGTTTGCAACTGCTCTGTCAAGAGCCTGATCCATGTTGTCAATCTTTTCGTTATCTCTTGCCTGAACATGATTTATGATTATCTGAGCAGTAAATGCTCTTCTTACAGCCCAGTCGGGATTTGCAGCAGCAATAGCCTTTTCGATGCTGCTTATATCCTTGGCACGGCTGTCATTGAATGAAGTACCAAAGCTTACAACAAGAATCTCGTTCTCTCCTATGTTATCTGAGTTGAGCGGATCATCCTTAGATGCATCGCCTGTATCTCTTCCGAAATAATCGGGATCTGCTTCCTCGCCCTCAACCATCTCTTTCTGAGCATCTGTAAGAGCATCCCATGCCTTCTTTGCAGCCTCACACTGAGCATCTGTCTGATCTGTGCGCTCCTGAACATAGATCGCATCGATAAGAGCAGCAACCTCAGCTGCCTTTTCTTCATCACTCATCTGACTTGTCTCATCCTCGAATTCTTCTTTCATCTGATCCGCAACATCCGCTACATCCTGTGCTACTGTCTGTGCAACATCTTCCAGCTCATCGGTGTTTACGTTCTCAGTAGCACCTGAGCAGCCTGCAAGCATTGAGACCGATGTAACGGTCGCAAGCAGAAGAACCATTAGTCTTTTTTTCATAATATATTTCCTCCTGAATATTGTATATATTGAATCAAAAAACTCACCCTGCATTCACAGGATGAGTAATCGATTTCAC
>JAILPG010000146.1 GCA_024699595.1 Lachnospiraceae bacterium
AATCAAGTTAAGGGGAATACCTATGAGTGCGTCCCATTTATGTCCTCCTTTGAAGCCGGCATGATTCTCGAAGTCTTCTCTTGGTTGGAATAAAATGAAATCTTTGCTTAACTGAACCGGCTCACCGTAAGTCAGATAGTATAGATACTCACCGGCATAGAGGGTATACTGTATTTCTTCGGAAGTGGCATCTTCGGGGCAAAATAGCCAAACCTGGTCTTCAATAGTAGAGTTTCTTGCAGTTTCAGCTATCGTCTTTCCGAATACCGTAGACGGAGAAGAATTCATAAAACGCAGATAAAAAGTGTTTATTTTGACTATTCCAAAGGTATTCTGATGTTCTAGCTTACCGGCGATATTCTGTTCAAACCACTGCTTGATACCGCTTAGGAATGGGATCCTGTCAGTAAGCGTTTTTTTATTGACGATGAAGATATCATATCCTTTCATACCGATTCCGGAATCAAAGGATTCCACATCCTGAAAAGTCACGGTTATCACATCGCCGGAACGTTTTTTCTTGTACGGATTGTTGTGCAGGGCATGTGCTTCTACATCCAGCTTATCTGCTCCAATGCCAAGATACTCCGCGAACTCGCTTAGATCCACATCGATCTGAGTTCCGTCAAATTGGCAGACTTCATAGGCAAAATAGAACTGTTCCGGTAGCCTTGCAAGAAGCGATGCATCCGGACTGGTGTATTCTTCTGTCATGTCAATGACCACTGTATCATAATCCCAGGGAGTACTCCTGTATATCGTAAATGCACCCACCCGGTACTCTTTTTCATTGTCAGGAGCTTCCAGATATGTGTACGGATCCATTTCGGCCTCGATTTTTTCACCATCCGTATACAGATCACCTGCAGAGGAGCATTTCATGGGGTCAGAGCCGTAAATTTCTATCTCTTCCTGATCTGTCAGGCCGTCGCAATCTTTATCACTACCGTCTTCAATACCGAAACCGTGAATATATTTGTCATACTTGCTCCAGCCATCGATGTCGGAAGGCTCCGCTTTTAAAGTGTCCAGATATGCATCAAGCTGTTCGTCATACATTACCTGCATGTCCGACGGTACGGTCGTCTTCGGAAAGTCTTTGGCGGACAGTTCGCTTGGTGATTTGATCTTTGCTGTTTTATTGGTGAAATGACTAATAATCGCAGCGCCGATAAATACGGCCAACAGTACGATCAAAATGATCCCGATAACCTTTAAAAACTTTTTCATAGATGCTCCTTTACCGTGGGAATAGTCTTGCAACATATTATCTATTGTAAAAGATTTAACTCTATTTGCAATCCGGTATCATTACGAATGATCCGTACAGAGAGTGTTCCAGTCTTTCGTACAAATTAAATTCGGCTGACCGTTTTGGTCAATCCGATCGTAATTGCCGATTCCCCTCTCTTCTGTGTACCGAAGGAGTGGGATTACGAATTCCCCGTTGCGGATGGAAGGCAGATAGGAGTCCACCCCGTCAATATAGAAATGGCTTAGACCGTCATAATATACATCATGAAGTTCCCGGTTCCCCGATGCCGTTGATGTGGATACATGACCGGCAATGATATCTTTATAAAAGAAACCCGTCTGCGGCGGATATTTCTCCAGAAACATTTCATCAGAAGTACCAACTTGCCAAAGGTCTTCTGCGTCCTCATCAACTCCGGCATGTACATAGATCTGATGATCGGTTTCATAGTAAAGAGGCAGCGATTTCATCCAAAGAAACAGATCCTTATGTCGTTCTTCCATGGCCTTTCTGACAATTCCGTGCGTCAGATCCGGCTTCATGCGGGCCATCAGATGATTCACATTTCCAAGCTCTGATTCGGTCAGAAATTCGCTTAAGAAAGCTGTGGCCCGAAGGTTTCCGAGCCATTCGGGATTCTGACCGTATAAAAACTCCAAAAACCACTGGTCGTGATTTCCTTTCAGTACGATCACATTTTCTCCAAGGTCCTTTTGGAGATGGAACAGTGTATCCAGCACTTTAAAACTGTTGTACCCCCGGTCGATATAATCCCCGAGAAACAGCAGCCGTGCATCACCATTTCTGATCTCATCCACATTCAGTTGTGAGAGCCTTTCACGAAGCGATCTGATCATTCCGTGAATGTCACTCATGGCGTAGATTTTTTGCATGCTATCCTCCCAACCTACCGTAATCTTATCCTGTTTTTTCCCTGACAGCAATAAACCACCGGTATATTTTACACGAACTCTACATTTGTTACCATGAGAACACAACGAAAACCGATGGAAAAGAAATAGCCTAAGGAGGAAAAGTGTAAATGAGTAAAGAGTATGAAAAAACTTTGGAAGAACTACAAGAGGAGAATGAACTTTTAACAGAAATTATCCTAAACCACGGGCTGGCCGGTGAAGTTGAAGCCGCACGCAAGATCCGTGAAAAGAAAAAGAAAAATGAAGAATTGAAAAGGAAGCTCGGATATGATCCGCTTGAAGAAGTACTGCTCTCGCAGGATGAAATCAATGCATTACTGAATGGTATGACTGCAGACGATGATGCAAAAGGCTGTACTGATACAGGGGATGGAATAATTGAAACCGGGAACACATCCGCTGAGAAACCGGTACAAATTTCCCTTGCAGAGAGGATCAGACGATCAGAAAGGAGGTTTTGGGACAGTTTATGATGTTATTTGAGCGTTGGACATTTCGAGAAAAACTACATTTCCTCGAGGAGTGGAAAGAAGTGCTCAAAGAGCCGGATGAGAAGAAACTGAAGCTGATCCTGCAGGAAATATTGGAACGGAGCACAGTAAGTGGAAGACCGGCGTATGCGGAAGTGGCTGGAGCGTTACTTAAGAACTATCATTTGGTCCCGGCGCTGGGTAAACGGTTGAGGAAGGGATCGGATTTATCCGAAATGTCATTGTCAGTAGTACTCAGAGGAGAATACAAATGATTGAGATAAAGGATGACAGTCTGGTGGCGGTCGGAACGCTTCTTTCCTACCGTGGAACGAAAAAAGATCTGTACCTGCCTCAAGAGGATGGCACCCTTGATACGATCTACCGGATCGGAGCCGGGGCATTGATGCATAACCAAACACTGGAAAACCTGACTATAGAGGACGGTATCGAGGAAATTGGGGCATACGCTTTTTCTGAGTGCAAGAGTTTAAGCTCCGTCCGCCTTTCGCCCAATATCAGATGCATCGACCCGTCAGCCTTTTTAGGGAATTCCGGACTGAAATATGCGAGCCTCTATGTTAGAGTTTCCGATGAGAAATACCGGGATATTGTGGCTCATACACTCTGCTTGTCAAATGGCGACCGGATATTGGATCCGATGATCTTCAGCAGAGAGCAAAGAGAATTTCTTTGTTCGATAATCCCGGATGTGGTTTTTGAAGTATTTCCTTTTCATGAAGAAATGGGATATTTCGTTTTCAATAACAAAATTTTCTGTTTTCGTTCATATCTGAGTGAGCATGGCATTAGTGAGCGGGATGAAATGGCAGATGAGGAAAGCGTTATCATGTATCGCCTAAAGAATGAAGAGGATCAATCCCTCTTTGCAGCGATAGAAGAAGCAAACAGTGAGGATGCCGGTCTTGAGCCGATCCAATCAACAGGGGATCAGAACACGAAACCAGTTGCACTGACTTTTTTAACAAAGGCGAGTCCCCATGCTGATGGCGGATGGGTTGTCAGGCTAATCATCAAACTTGGATTCTGCTGTCAACACATATTGTTCAAAGTTATGCTGGATGAAAAGGCATACTATATCAGGTTCCGTGTTTTGTTTCAAAACACCAGACCGACATTTGTTCTGCAGGAATCATCCATGAGTGTATATACAGAAGATGGAAGCTTAC
>JAILPG010000187.1 GCA_024699595.1 Lachnospiraceae bacterium
TGAGCTCTACAATCTCCCGTTTAACATGAATACTTTTCATGAAATGTGGGGAGTAAAGACCCCTGATGAGGCAAGGGCAAAGATTGACGAACAGAAAAGAGAAGCAGTGGAAAAGATGAGATCCGAGGGCGTTACGGAACCGAGAAATCTCAGAGAGCAGGCTCTCTCCCTTGTGGGAAAGGACATCTACGAAAAGCTTGTTGAAGGATATACCGAGAAACAGTGGGGCAGAAGGGCTGAGGAACTTCCTGCCTTCATCATAAAGAGACTTCCGGTAAGATTCACTTATGATAACAATTATTTCAATGATGCATACCAGGGGATTCCGGAGGGCGGATATTCACTTATCATTGATAAACTTCTTGAGGGAGTGGATGTAAGGCTTGATACGGATTTCCTTGCGGACAGGGAAGCCTTGAGCGCACTAGCCGACAAGGTGATCTTTACCGGTATGATCGATGAGTATTATGATTACTGTTATGGCGAGCTTGAATACAGGAGTCTGAGATTTGAGACCGAAACACTTGACATGCCTGATTTTCAGGGAAATGCAGTAGTCAATTACACGGAATATGAGGTTCCCTATACAAGGATAATCGAGCATAAGCATTTTGAATTCGGGACTCAGGAGAAGACCGTCATCACCAGAGAATATCCTGCAGCCTGGAAGAGGGGCGATGAGCCCTACTACCCCGTTAATGATGATAAAAACAGCAACCTCTACAAAAAGTACAGGGAACTTGCTGATAAAGAGGATAGGGTGATCTTTGGCGGCAGGCTCGGGCAGTATAAGTATTTCGACATGCACCAGGTGGTGGAGAGTGCTTTGAGTCTAAGTAAGAGTGAACTTTCTTAAATGAGATGTAATTTTGTAAACGACTATCAACCGATACATACGATTACAAAACAAAGAATGCTTTAAGCGGCTCGTAATCGATGCGAGATGAACGAAAAAATCATTTATCAATAAATATGCAGGTAGGAATGGGAACTGTGATAAAGAAGTGCATAAATCTCATAATATGCTTTATCATATCGGCAGCCTTGATGACAGGGCTGCTTGTTCTTTCTGCCATGATCCCGAGAGAAAAGATAGAGGATAGGATGCTCGAATCAGCAGAGTTTCTCTATAAGAGCGAGATCTTCGGAAAGGTGATAAAGGATGTTATAGGAAGCACGATCGACAGATATGCTGACGCTATTTTGCTTAATATCGCCTATCATTATGATCCTGACGATCTACTGAGATCCGTGATGAGCTCGTCGTATTATTTTTCCCAGATTCAGGAGGAATGCGAGAACCTCCTTGAGGCCGTAAAGGATGATAAGGAAGCAAATCAACAGTATCTGCGTTATTGGCACGGTTCCAACCTGATCGTAAGGCCCCTTCATATGTTTTTGTCGATCAGGCAGATATATGTGTTAAATGCCGTGTTATTAGTGCTGCTGTTTGGATTTCTTGAATTTCTGTTAATAAGGAAACGGCAGATCGTCCCGGCGGTCGGGTTGCCCATAGCACTGATCCTTACAAGCAGTTTCTTCGTTCCGTTGTCGCTTGAATATACATGGATCTTTATCGTGATGTTTACGTCATCTATCATCGTGGTGCTGTCTGCATGCAAAGAGAGTAATGCGAAAAAAGATTCTACGGGTAAATATGCATATATATTCCTCATAACCGGAATGGTAACGAGCTTCCTGGACTTCCTGACTGCAGAGACA
Organism: Lachnospiraceae bacterium; assembly: GCA_024699595.1. The sequence goes on from JAILPG010000187.1 coordinate 1,723, forward strand.
CTGACTCTGACGATCCCGTTGCTTATCCTGCTCTATATGATGAGGGTGAAAGATGGGTTTTCGGTATCTGCTTCACCGCAGATTGACGGAAATAGCTCACGGACGGATTCGAGCAAATCCATTGCGGATAAGGTAAAGAACCTTCCTGTGTTATATAAGACCTCGATAGAAGCTGCACTTTGCTGGGGAGCGGGCTATGTCTGCATGTGGGTGCTTAAGTGGGTGCTTGGAGGGATCGTGCTTTCTGAGAATGTTATGCCCTATGTATCGGAGCATGTAAGTGAGAGACTCGGAGATACCCTTGGACTTAGCAAGGTGACTTTATTACTGGGAGCCGTTACCAGAAATATCGGATGCATGTTCCCAATAGGCTATGGAGTCATCGGAGCTGTCGCAGGACTTATCCTTGTGATATTTGTGGCCTATGTCATGTATGTATATCACAGGAATAATACTGACAGACAGTGGATTCTTTTGTGTATATTTATCGGGCTCATTCCCTATGTAAGGTATCTGGTACTTCGAAATCATTCGTTTTTACACTGCTTCTTTACCTGCAGGGCACAGGCTGCGACCGTTCTTGCAGTATTGTTTATCGTTTCCGAGGTCACGGGAGTAAATGATATCAGGCTAAAGAAAGGTTTTCTTATTCGTGAGAAGGGAAAACATTAGTAGAGAGTATCTGTAAAGTTTGTTTCTTACTAAGGATAATATATCGGGAAATATGACATGATCACGGAAGATGATAGGGGAAAAACAGAAGAAAACAGAAAAGATCTTTCTATAATCATGCCCTGCAGAAATGAAGAGAACACGGTCGTGCTATGCATAGATGAGGCAAGGAGTGTGCTTTCTGATAATGGGATCGATGGTGAGATCATCGTTGTAGATAATGCCTCCACAGACCGGTCGGCAGAGAAAATCTTGGACTATATTGAAGTCTTCAGCAAAGAAGGGTCTGAAATGAACGGATGCGATGACAGAACAGATGGAAAAGGTCAGGGAGGATGCAGTATAAGACTGGTAAGGGAGAGTGCTCCTGGCTATGGCATTACCTTAAGAAGAGGGATGAGTGAGGCTAAAGGTTCTGTGATCATAATGGGGGACTGTGATACGACCTACGATTTCCATGATGCCATAAAGATATATGAGTTGCTTAACAGCGGTGAACACGATATGGTGATAGGAGACCGTTTTGACGGAGGCATTGAAAATGGAGCGATGCCTGTTTCTCATGTATTTGGTGTAAAAGCTCTGTCTGCACTTGCGGGTCTCAGATTTCATACGGATGTAAGAGATTTTCACAGCGGACTGAGAGGGTTTACAAGGGAGACTTACGATAATATCAGGGACAGCCTTAATACCGATGGTATGGAGTTTGCGACTGAGATGATCGCCGTTGCAGCAAAGCGTGGCTTAAGGATCGGCCAGACGCCTGTAAAGCTTAGAAAATGTATGCAGGAGAGGAAATCAAAGCTTCGTGCTATCCGCGACGGTCTCAGACACCTAGGATACATTTTCAGAGGCTAAAAAGCCCTGTGACAGGCAAAGCTAAAGAATCGCATCAATCAGGAATTGCATACGGCAAAATTGTATCTTGTTTTGTAAATAGCTGTGTGGTAAAATCCATATGTTGAGGGGCTTTTGATGGGGAATTATATTCCTTCATTGAAGTGCCGCTTTTTTTTATTTGTGATAGTTGATCATTGACATGGTGGGAGATGCTTGTTTCGAAGTCATGCGTGAGTGCAAAGGAAAACGGGAGTCTGATCCCGTCAAGATTAATAAGTGGGAAAGTAAAAAGGAAGAAGAGAAAATGAACGCAGAAGACAGAGTCATTACTAAAGATGTTTTAAAGAAAAGAAGGAGAAGGTTCGGGACATTTCTCCTTGCAGCGTTGTTGACGATATTACCGGCGGCGACAGTGTTTGCGGCAACCTATACAGTTGTTATTGGAGAAAATAATACTCCTTCTATATTGGATCCGCTAGAAAATCCGTTGGCTGTAGGTACTGAACTGGGACCGGACGATGCTATAAGTATAGGATCTGGTGGAGTGTATCATTTTATATATGGAAACAACCATATCATCGAGAATGAGGAGGATGATACTAGAGCTATTCAAATAAGGCAAAGATGTACATATGCTGGCATTTCTCATCACGGAACCGAAAATGATTGGCCTCGTTATGATATACAATTAAATGTCGCGGCGGCTCCTGTCGAGGAGGAACCTCCCAAAGAAGAAGTCGAGGAAGAGGATCATACCCCCATCAATCCTGATGCGATCGGAGCATTTTTCTATGAGAAGGGCAGTGAACGTGCAAGCGAAAGGGCTAAGATTGGAAAGCAGGAGCAGGGACCTTTGGCGATGAATGCTTTCAATGCTGCTATTCCGAAGAATTGGCACAGTGCTTTTACGATGACTCTTACGATTGATGATCAGCAGAACAATGACAGAAAAGACGGTACTTTTAAGCTTTTCATTCCCGGCGCATATCAAAAGTTAGGAAGAAAATATGCGGTTCTCGCGCTTGGAGTAAACGGGGTACAGATGCTTACAAATACAGCTGACACCAAGAAGTATCCTTATGTCTTTACTTCGCCTGTTGATATCCAAGGCTGCGCCTTCATGCTGATCTACATGGACTGACACCATAGTATATATGAAATAGACTA
>JAILPG010000189.1 GCA_024699595.1 Lachnospiraceae bacterium
CAGATCTGAAAGCATTTTATCAGTGTTATTAAGACTCTGTATATACCCCTCCAGCTCTTTTATCTGATCTCCGGTAAGACTGTCACACTGTGCTTTTATATCCGTGCTTTCGTATTTGTCCGCAAAGGGTCCGTGGCTTTCTATCGTAATACCCCATATAAAATGCTGAGATGCTCCCTCCTGTGGATCATGATCATTTTCCGGATCTTCAGTGTATCCGGCATCTTCCAACTCATTTTCTATGAGTCCAAGGAAATGATCACATTTCATAAAACCATCTTTACATCTGTATTTATCTCTTTCCTCAAAATCATTTATCGTAACGAACCTGTCAAAGCCAAAACTGTTATAAACAACATTTCTGTTAAAAAAAGCTCCCGTGTTCTGATGGATAGCAACAGTTTTGTAACCATGATCCTCAAAGGCATTGACTACCGAATATGTATCTCTCGGACTCCCTCCGAAAAAAGTCGTATATTCAACTGTCCCAGATGGATACCATGAATCCGAAAGACCGGTAAGCGCCTCAAATTCCGCTCTGGAAGTAAGCCCTCCCATGGTGGGTGATACCGTTTGCGAAAGTGCATATTCATCCATAAACGGATCCGGATTTTCGGAAAAAACCACACCCTTCTCCTCATAAAGATCCGGATCCATGATCGATTCAAGCATCAGGTAAACCACATCTGGCTTCTCATCAAAAGAATACGCTCCGTTCGTACTATCACTTTCAGCGCTTTTATAATCCTTCAATATTCCCTCGACCATTTCATTCCCATAGCCTTGCGGCTCCTTTGGAAAAAGATCTTTAGCTCTAAGATAACTGAAATACAAAAACGCAGGATATCCCTGATTTGTAATCTTTTTGGCATCCTGTGTCCAGGAATCGTTTCTGTCAATTTTGGCTGAAATATACACGTTTTCATAAAGACCGGAAAGAAGATGGAATATAAGCAAAACACCGACTGTCAATCCCACTGCGTCCGGTGAAAAATACACAGGTCTCCATCCTCTTTTTTTACCATACAACGAAGCAAAAACAATAAGCGCCGTCATCACCAGGATTAAAAGGATATGCCACGGTTGAATAAAGGAGGGAAGTATCCTGAGGAAGTCCTTGACCTGAAACAGATCGATCACTTTGAAATAGCTGTCGTGATAGTGCATCCTCACGCAGTTTCCCAGAAAAGCAAGCCCCCACAGGATCAGCCATATGACCATCGCCGTCCAGGTGGAAAATGCGCCGGAAAGCACCAGAAAAACAGCCCACACAATCAGCAGGCTGAGCACACCGGCTGTCTTTGAAGGATATACAAACAATGTCCTCATCGCTGAGGGCATATCCTTCTTCATTCCTATGATAAGTATCGAAAATTTGAAAACAAGATCCGAGACGGCTGTAAGCATACACGCGGAGATGATTTTCTCCCGCCCAGAACCGGACCGTGATAATGCCTGGATAAGCATCATCAGGAAGATAACCGTTATTCCCGTAAGACTAAGGATGGATACAGGATCAGAGAAAGAAAAGCTTTTTCTGAACAGGCCCGACCCACAGCACATAAGCATAAGAAGATCCGATCCAAACGCGATAGACAGCCTCTGAGCTATGCTTTTATCGCTTTTCAGAAATGACAGAATCAATATGATAATGGCCAGACCCAATGCCAATAATGCTCTTTTTTCAAAACCCTTTTTGTCTCCAAGAAACAATACAAGAAAATATATGAAAGCACCCTGCCAGAACAGAGTCGCCAGACATGCGATCATATTAGTTCTTTTTAATCTTTTATCGGGAGTACTCATATACGATCAATCTCCCTTATAAGCCGCATTCCAGAGCGTCTCCAGTCATACTCCGGATTGATACGATATTTCTGATATTCCCCGCTGTACAGACGTGTTTCAGGGCATGTCAGATCATCCTCAGCTGCAGCAACATCTCTCATTTTGCTTTCTTTTGCAGCACTGATAAGCAGGGTCTCAAGGTCTTTCTGGTCTCCGTTTTCGAAATAGACTGCACTATCACCAAGCACCTCCGGCAATGATGCCGCATCTGATGAGATCACGGCTGTCCCGACCGAAAGTGCCTCAAGGGGCGGTAATCCGAACCCCTCATATTTTGAGGGAAATATAAATTTCTCTGCCATATGATAAACCACCGGAAGATCCTGATCATCAATAAAGCCTGTGAAGATAAGCCGATCTTTTATTAATCCTCTTGCGTTACCTATATTGCCGGATGATCCTTCACCGACCTGTCCGGCTTTTCCTTCAGCCTGCAGTATCTTATCCAGCTCTGAATCCTTCCAGCCCATACGGCCGGCCAGTACAAGCGGCGGAACAGCCTCGGGATCGACGCGGCATGCATCTGTGTAGGCCCGGATCAAAAGGGAAATATTCTTTCTTGGTTCAAGAGTTGAAAGACTGAGCCAGTATCGCTCAGGAAGATTATACTTCACCCTGACGCTCATCTGTCTTCCCTCAGACAGATCCGCTTTCAAAAACAGATCTCCAATTCCATCATATATAACAGCC
>JAILPG010000152.1 GCA_024699595.1 Lachnospiraceae bacterium
AATATAATGCTGTCTGAGATCATATACGCTTATCTTACCCTCATCAAATTCCTTTACGTGGTTTTCGATCTCATCATATTTTCTTTCAAGTAACAGTCTCTGCCAGTATTTTGCCGCATCATAATCCTGGTTAAAATAACGTCCGTATTTAAATATGGAAACCAGGTTGCTGCAGGCAGGTTCATATCCGCCCATTGCCGATTCAAACAGCATATCCTTTCCGATATATGTATTCTTTTTCATGTCAATGCCGTCAAGATGGGCATAGGCCATGCAGTACAGATGCTTCGGATCATTGTTCGGAGTATAGCCTCCGGGATAAAAAGCGTTTAAAAGTATCTCTGATATCTTCTCTTTATCATCAGGCGTATATATCTTCGAAATGCCGCTGTACTGTTCCCTTAAGAGATCTATGTCCATAAACTCTGCTAGTATCGGGATTATGACCTTTCCGCTTTTTACGGCTTCGGGATATTCCACCCTCTGCACATAATTATCCTCATTTACGAGGTTTGGCGTCACAAGAAGGATCACAACCTTGGATTTATGCAGGACGTTTTGGATAAGGTCGCTGTAGGTCTCGCCGGGGAAGAGATACTCGTCATACCATACGGCTATATCCCTCATCGCTTCGTTTTCCTTGATAAGAGAGGTGATCATATCCACATATTTTCTGTCTTTTTTTCGGTAACTTATGAAGATATATCCTTCAAAGTCCTCTCTTACAGCCTCCTCAAAACGGCTTCCGTTTGTCAGTCTGTAAAGGAATTCCTCAAGCTTTTCCTCAAACGGGATCCTGGTATCATCCGTTTTCGTCCCGTCAAGTACCTGCAGCTTTCCCGACATCTGTCCGAATATCCTTGATATCCCCTTCTCTTTGAGTATCGGAAGCACGGGAATATGCATGCTAATGGCCTTATCAAGGATCTTTATCCTTTCCCTGCAGGAGGGTTCCAGAAAATCCCTTGTAACGATCACTATTACAAGCTTTATCTCCTGAAGAAAATCCTCCTCGATACCCTCTGGATCACGATCCTCTCCCTCATACCAGATAACGGAAAGCTTCTGTATATCAAGGATCTGATCGGAGAGTTCCTCAAAATACTTATCAGAATCCTCCTTACAGGCACAGAACAGCAGATTCGTAAGCCCGTTAGGATCCCTGTTATTCTTTGTTTTATACAACAGATCTGCCATTTACCGTTCCTTTTAATAGAAACAGAAATCGGGCAGGAAAAATAAGCCCTGCCCGACCATATTTCATCTTAAGATAATAATTCCTTTAATATCCCCGCCTGCTTCGTACTTAAGCCGTATTCATCAAGCGGTAATGTGACCGCGTTTTTTATCGCAGATACGGCATCATCAAGCTGATACGGCGCATCTTCTTCCCTGTCCCACAGGCATTTAACATGCAGGCGGTTCTTTGATATTTCCCATTCCTTCTGTTTACCGATAAGAGGTATCAGTGCCTCTATCACATCCCACTGCTCATCCGTAAGCGTGGCTGTAAGGTCTGCTCTGTTATCTTCCATCTTTTTCCTCAGCTTTCAGGATCAGTTAAGCTCCTCTATGTTTACGCGTACAAGGGCAAATTCGGTTCCGGTTAAGGCATCCTCAAGGGTAAATCGCACCGTGCCGTCATCATCGGTGACTGCTGCCATTTCGCTGTACTGCGAACCCTTATCGCGATACATTACATAGATATTATCCAGTTTACCCGCAGTAGTGTCTCTCCAGAGATATGTCCTTACCTTACCGTCAAAGCCCTCCGGCGGATCGGTATACACTGCGGCCAGTATCTCGGAATCATATCTGTCTCCGAACTTCTCAAGCGTGATATCCCTTGCCGAGCTCATAAGGGCATCGACATCCTGAATATTGTCAGTGCCGATATACTCGCCGTTTGTCGTAGTCAGCTCACCCTCGACAAATACGATCTGTGAAGCGGCCTGCTTATCCGCAAAATAGTTTCTTACAGATGCGACTGCTCCGTATCCGCGCAGTCCGGGAAGATCATTTGCATTCCTGAGCTTATCATAGGAAACACTTGCGGCCGCAAGATTCTCCATGGTCTGCTTTGTAACCGTGTATGAGGGAGCTGTCACCCTTCGCTTTTCATTGTAGAAATGCTCATCTGCTATCCCTGTGGTAGGCTTGTAATTCTTATCCTTTACAAAGCAGCCTACATAAGTCACGCTCTCATCATTGACGGTTATCTGCTTGCTTGTAGAAAAGATGTTTCCGCCTTCCTGTTTCCAGCCGCTGAAATTCCATCCGGCATTTGGATAGGCGGTAAGATCGACCTTACCCGGAGTCGTCGTGCTTGCCTTCTTTCTGACATGACCTCCGCTTGGAGGTTCAGCTATGACTCTTAGGCCTTTTTCTTTTTCCTTTTCCTCATCGCTTATAAATACAGCAGTATAAGCCCGGTCTTCCTTAAGATTGGATATCCTTATCTGTTTATTGTTAAATACATTGCCGATACTGTCCTGCCAGCATTCAAAGCTGTATCCGGTCTTAGGGGTTGCCGTAAGGGTAAATCCCGATTCGGTAAGCGGATGGTAGGTATAATCGGTCTTTGCGGATACCGCCGCTTCATTGTTATACTGAACCGTTCCCCCCTCTGCAGGTGAAGGTTCTATGGTAACCTTTACATCCTCTTTATCCTTTACAAATACTGCCGTGTATGTCCGGTTCTCATTAAGGGTCGCGATCCTTAATACTTTGGTGGAAAAAGCATTTCCGGCACTGTCTTCCCAGCACTGGAAGGTGTAGCCGTCATTTGGCTCTGCGGTAAGGGTGAAACCTGTTTCAGTGCGCGGATGAAAGGTATAATCAGTCTTTGCGTTTACTGCGGCTTCACCGTTGTACTGAACCGTTCCTCCCTCTGTGGGTGAGGGTTCTATGGTAACCTTTACATCCTCTTTATCCTGTATAAATACTGCTGTGTATGTCCTATCCTCCTTAAGGGCGGAAATCCTTACCACCTTGGTGGAAAAAGTATTTCCGACGCTGTCCTCCCAACACTGGAAGGTGTAGCCGTCATTTGGCTCTGCGGTAAGTGTAAAACCGGACTCCG
>JAILPG010000235.1 GCA_024699595.1 Lachnospiraceae bacterium
GCTCACACCACTTGTAAGCTTCCTGTTTGGAGCAAAAGAGTTTGAGACAGCAATAGAACTACGCAAGATCACAAACAAGATACTCTTTGGGATAGGAGCAGTGATCGCAGTCTTCTTCCTGCTTACGGGAAGGTCCTATGCAGGACTCTTTGGATTGAGCGACATCGTGGTGGACATGGTGGTGACTGGATTTAAGTTCTATCTGGCTACGTTCCTGTTCATGGGTTATGATGTGATAAATTCAATGTATTTTACAAGCTGCTCAGATGCCAGGTCTTCAGCACTTATATCATCACTTAGAGGAATTGTTCTGCTCCTTGCTTTCATGTTCATTCTTCCTATGATCTTTGGGATGAAGGGAATATGGATGGCAGGGCCCTTAACGGAGATCCTGACTTCAATCGTTTCATTTTGCCTTATAAACAGGCAAAGGCTTGCGTTAGAGAAAGGACAAAAAGCATGGAAACCGGAGAAAGCTTTACAATTAGGAGCGAAGTGATCAATCAGGCGATCACATATATATTTGAACATATCGATGATGACATAACTGTTGATGATGTGGCCGGATATTGTGGATATTCCAGATACCACCTTACCCGTATATTTAAGGAGGATACCGATGAGGCTCTGTATCAGTTTATTAAGAGGATCCGTCTTGAGAGAAGTGCATGGCGCCTGAAAGTTGAAAAAGAGAAGAGTATTACTGAGATCGGCGAGGAATATGGATATTCCTCGTCTAATTTTGCCACTGCCTTCAAAAAGCATCTTGGATTATCACCGGCCGGCTTTCGGAGAAACAGTGAGAAGATCGCAGAAGAAAGCTCTTTTTCCCATGGACTTACACTTGACGATCTGGATAAGGCAGAAAAGCTCATAACCGTGGAGAACCTTACGGGTTTTACTGTAATTTATGAGAGAAAGAGGGGGAATTATCACGATCTTCCTGATACGTGGTGCAGGTTCATTGATAAGTATCAGTATCTGGCAGATGAGCATACAACCTACATAGAATGTACCATAGATGATCCCTCTATCACTGATGAGAATAACTGTATGTATGAGCTTTGTCAGACAGTTTTCCCCGACAATCCTCTGATAAAAGAGAATCCGGCTATCCTTACTCATTCGCTTGATGGCGGAAAATACGCAGTATATCATTTCAAGGGATTTCCCAAGTTTCTTTATATGGTATATCAGGAAATATTTTGCAGATGGCTTTCAAGGACCGGCAACGTGCTTGATGAGAGGCCTATCTTTGATGTCTACAGGGACATAAGGGAAGACGGATACATGGAGATAGATATCTGTTTTCCGCTGAAATGAGAGGGAGTCAGTGGTCTCGAACCGTTCCCGATGACTTGGATAAAAAAATTTAAAAAAGTACTTGCAGAAAAACGTTTTTCTGTTATAATCAGATGTAGAAAAACGTTTTTCTGGTCTGATTTTAAAAAGACTTGAAAAAACAAGATCTGACGCAGCAAACGTCAAAACAAAAAGACTTTTGTCGTTTGCTATATTTTTTCTCATTTGGAAAAACGTTTTTCTAATCTGAACCGAATAACCCGGATGTAAACACCGGACGATTAACGATGATCTTTTGAAAGAGAGGTTGATCATGTCAGGAAAAGCAGCTGAAGAGAGCTACGTTCTTGAAGTTACAGGAATAGAAAAATCCTTTGCAGGCATAAAGGTTCTTGACGGAGCTGAGCTTAAAGTGCTTCCCGGAGAGCTGCATGCTCTTATGGGTGAAAACGGCGCAGGCAAGTCTACGCTGATGAAATGCATAATGGGTATTTATCCGAAAGATAACGGCAGGGTATTTGTTAGCGGGCAGGAAGTATCGTTCCGGACGGCGCGTGAAGCCCTGGATGCGGGAATATCCATGATACATCAGGAGCTTAGTCCCATACCGGAGATGACGGTAGCGGAAAATATCTTTCTGGGCCGTGAACCCCGGAGGTTCGGAAGACTTCCCTTTGTTAACTGGAACGAGCTAAACAGGATGACTACGGAGCTTCTTAAGGAGTATAAGCTTACCGAACTCCTGCAGCCCAATACCAAGATGAAATATCTCAATATCGCACAGATACAGATGGTGGAGATATTGAAGGCCGTATCCTATAACTCCCGGATAATCATCATGGACGAGCCCACATCATCTCTTTCCGAAGCCGAGACCAATACCCTGTTCCAGATCATAGACAGTCTCAAGGAGAAAAAGGTGGGGATCATATATATATCCCACCGTATGGATGAGGTTTTTCAGCTGGCAGACCGTATATCTGTCTTAAGAGACGGGAAATTCATCGGCTGCGTTCCAATAGAAGAAGCTTCCAGAGAACAGCTTATCAACATGATGGTGGGACGTGAGCTGGAGGGAGGCTATCCGGTAAATACCGCTCAAAAGGGTGATGTTGTTCTGGAGATAAAGAACTTTACGAGGAAAGGTACCTTTGAGGATGTAAATCTCAAAGTGCATTCCGGAGAGATACTCGGGATGGCCGGTCTGGTGGGAGCGGGACGCAGCGAAGTAATGAGAGCTCTTATGGGCTATGACCCCCGGGATACCGGTGAAGTGCTTATGGAGGGGAAGGAGATATCTATCCGCCATCCGAAGGATGCCGTTAAAAATCACATAATAATGGCTTCGGAGGACAGAAAAGAACTGGGGCTGGTTTTATGCCGGAGCATAAAAGAAAACGTATCCTTACAGAATTTTGACAAGATCACAAAGGCTTCTTTTATCAACAAGCCGCTTGAGAAGCAATATGCAAAGCAGTTCAATCAGGAAATGACTACAAAGCTTAACAGTATAGAAGACAATGTGAGCAGTCTTTCCGGAGGAAACCAGCAGAAGGTGGTCCTGGCAAAGTGTCTTATGTCGGATCCCAAGGTTCTTATCATGGATGAACCTACCAGAGGAATAGACGTAGGTGCAAAAGCGGCTATATACAACATTATGATCGATCTTGCCAAAAGAGGCATAGCGATAATCATGATCTCCTCCGAAATGCCGGAGCTCATCGGAATGAGCGACAGGATAATGGTCATGGCAGGAGGCCGTGTAAGAGGGGAACTCGAACGCGGAGAAAGAGCAACTCAGGAAAATATTTTGAAATTAGCTTTAGGGGGCTGAAGAAATGGCAAAGAAAAAGGATTTGGGGAAGCTGCTCAGGCAGTTCGGCTTGTTTTTTGTGGTGTTGTTCATAATCGTGTTGATGTCTTTTGTTTCTCCGGTATTTATGACAAACAAGAATATCATCAATGTACTGCGCCAGATATCTTTGAACGGAATACTGTCCGTGGGCATGACATGCGTGATACTGACCGGAGGCATAGACCTTTCGGTAGGTTCCACGGTGGCCATAACAGGAGTCATAACAGGATCGCTCCTTCTTAACGGTACAAACTGGTTCATAGCCTGTCTGGCGGCTCTGGTACCGTCGATACTTGTCGGGGTGTTAAACGGATACTTAATTGCCTATGCGGGGTTCCAGCCTTTTATCGCCACACTTTCCACAATGACCATAGGGCGCGGCTTTGCTCTTGCATATGCAAACGGAAAACCCTATACGATCTCCGACGAGAGCTTTATACGGATAGGTCAGGGCTACATAGGTCTTATACCGATCCCCATAATATTGCTGGTATTATTCTGTGCCGTCGGTTTTATCCTGTTAAACCAGACCACCTTCGGACGCTATGTCTTTGCTATCGGAGGC
>JAILPG010000156.1 GCA_024699595.1 Lachnospiraceae bacterium
TCCCCGGGTACCACGCGTTTCTTTCTCTCCATCCATCTGCCACATCTATCATACATGATTCCGTGTAGTTATCGGGCTTCGGCTTGTGTTGCAGTCTTACCCTCATGCATAACCTTATATGTGGTTTCTGTTCGTCAGACCGGAGATTTGCCCGTGGGTTAGTTTGTTCCCCACATCCAGCTTCCTTCAGATTCCACCTCGCAATGGACACCCTTGCCTTCGGCTATATCCTTCCCACTACCGGGCGGATTCGGGACTTTCACCCGTTAGAAACGTGCGCCGCCGGGCGCACATCGAAAAAAACGGGGACGGAATCATCCGTCCCCGTAAGTATTATTTGGATATCAGCCCTTCTCAAGAGCAAGTGTCCTTGTTGTCAGATCACATACCTCTGAAGGTCCGAAGTACTGGATAGCTCCGGGATAGGTGAAGGCTGTCTTTACCGACCACTCATCCCTGTGCTCGCAGAAATACTTAAACGGCTTTCCGTCAAGCTCTACTAAAGCCTTTCTGATAACGGGCTTATCTTCACCGTTTCTTCTCTCCATGTTCATCATCTTGGTGATGGGCATTCCGCCTGCAACCCATTCCTCAGCAGGCTTTGAAAGATTCGAAACCTTTGAGAGATATCCGGTATAACCGTACTGGATGAGCATGAATGCATTGTATCCGAGTGAATAGCAGTAATCCGCATCAAAGTTTGAAGGGAATGCACATCTTCCTTCATAACCGAAGAAGTGATGCTGTGCTGCAAACTTACCCTTATATGATCCTGCTGCCTTCCTCTCCTTAAGCTTGTCAGCTACGAGTGCAGAGAAGAGCTTCTCTGATTCTATCAGCGATACCTGTACGTTTCCGTGAGGATCTCTCTCAAGGAAGAGCTGCTTCTGTACGAAATCGGGAAGGATCTTAAATACATCAAAGGCATCCTGTGAAAGTCCCTTTTTGATATATTCATACTTTGAATCCCAGTCGGGAAGAGAATTGAACTCTTCGGTCTTCTTTCCTGCAAGAAGCTCATTGATCTCGGCGATGAGCATTGAGAATTCGGGAACGAACTCAACGATACCCTCGGGAATGATGGCAACACCGAAGTTCTCGCCGTTATTTCCTCTCTTCTCAACCGAATCAGCTATATAATCAGCTATAGCAGAGAGTGACATCTTCTTTGCAGCTACTTCTTCACCGATAAGGCAGATATTTGCCTGTGTCTCAAGCGCACACTCAAGAGCAACGTGTGAAGCGCTTCTTCCCATAACCTTGATGAAATGCCAGTATTTCTTTGCGGAATTGGCATCTCTCTCGATGTTTCCGATAAGCTCTGAATAAGTCTTTGTTGCTGTATCAAATCCGAAGGAGGCCTCGATATCCTCATTCTTCAGATCTCCGTCTATTGTCTTCGGGCATCCGATAACCTGTACGCCTGTATTGTTTGCTGCCATGTATTCTGCAAGTACGGCCGCGTTAGTATTGGAATCATCTCCTCCGATAATTACGATCGCCGTAAGACCATGCTTCTTTGCAACCTCGGTAACGATCTTGAACTGTTCCTCGGTCTCAAGCTTGGTACGTCCGGAACCGATGATGTCAAATCCGCCGGTATTGCGGAATGCATCGATATATTCGTCATCAAACTCTATAAAATCATCATCTATAAGTCCGCTCGGACCTCCCTTAAAGCCTAAGAGCACGTTGTCCTTATCCGTAGCCTTGATCGCATCATAAAGACCGCATACTACATTGTGTCCTCCGGGTGCCTGACCGCCTGAAAGGATCACGCCTACTACCTGCTTTTTTGCGGCAGAGGTGTTTGTACCCTTTTCAAAGGTTATCTCGTTTTTTCCGTAAGTGTTAGGAAAGAGTGCCTTGATCTTATCCTGATCGGCAACGCTCTGTGTAGCTTCACCGTTTTTAACGCATATTTCTGAAATACCGTTTCTTAACATTCCGGGAAGCTTGGGTTTGTAAGCATATCTTGCTTTCTGAAGAGGTGAAAGATTCATGTTTTTTCTCCTTTTTATTTGTTATAACGTTAACAAAAATTGTATGTAACTGATGATAGCTTCAGTCTGCGGCAGGTTTACAATCTGTCGCTAAGCTCTGCAACTTCTGCGATTTTACCACCGAAAAAGCCGTATTGTCAATGATTTTGATGGCTTTCATACCCTGTCAGGGCTCTTTCATATACTCCCTGAAAAAAGCACATTCATCGTCATTGCACTTAATCCCGTCCGAAAGCCTTACATTGCAGTGGAATACATGGTGCAGGGGATTTTCTTCATTTCCGTAATATCTGAAAACAAAAGGAACCTTATTATTAACCAGTGCCTCAGTCATGTATACCGCCTGATCCCTTAAAAAATCTCCGGGACAGGTCATCAGAAATACCGGCGGATAATCTCCGGTTATCTTTTCCAGTACATTAGTGATATGCAGCTCTTTTTCATCCCCGCCATGTTCAAAGAGATCAACTATAAGCTTTGGCGTGTTTTCATCTTTTATATCGCTCTTTGACAGATCATATTTTCCGCAGTTAAGTGCTATAGCTCTAAGCTTTATATCTTCGCAGTCAAATACGGCTTGCGGATATTGATCCGAAAGCTCCTTTCTGTACCCGGGATCTGTCACAAGTGCAGCAAAGAGTCCAAGCAGATGGCCTCCTGCGGAATCTCCGACTGCAAACAGATTATCCGTATCAAATCCATACCTGTCTTTATTTTTCACAGTCCAGGAAAAAGCAGCGCAGATATCCTCAATATGCGTCGGAAACCTGTGTTCCGGAGACAGGCGATAGTTAAAATTAACAACCGCAAAGCCTCTCTGCGCAAGGCTCATTGCATAGAACTGGTATACCTCCTTGTCTCCGTATACCCAGCCGCCTCCGTGGATGTTTAAGATAACCGGAAGCTTTTTATCACCTGCAGCCCTTGGTCTGTATACATCTAAGAGATTATACTTTTCATCCTCTCCGTAGCTTATATCATCATATCTTATGATGTCTTTGGGTGTTGTAAGTCCCGCATCTCTTTCTGCATCGCCCTTGGCAAAATCCCTGCGGCATTTTTCGCTTGTCTCTGACATTATTTACTCCTTTGCAAGTTCCTTAAGAGATCCTTTGATCTCTTCCTCTGAAGCCTTAATATTTCCCTGGACCATAAGCTCTGACCCTCCGCCTCTTGCGGCATGCTTTTCCTTAAGGAAGGAAGCGATCTTTCGTGCATCGCCCTCCCTCCAGGAACAGATATAATTATAGCCTCCGTCCCCGTCAGAGGAAAAAACGGCGCAGATCCCCGCATGCCTTGAGGACAGATCGTTTACCGCATTTCTTTGGACAACATTATCTATCATCCCGGTAAATAGAATTGCATTACTTACATCCGGATCAAGTTCTCTTATCCGGTCTCTTAAGTTATCCGCCTCGGCATTCTTCATCTTTATGACAAGCTCTCTGTTTTCATCGATCAGCCTGTTTACAGCAGGAATGAGAGCCTCTCCCTTTGCCGATAGCATCCCCGTAAGCTCATCTGATATATCCTGTAAACGGGACAGATAAATAAATGCCCTCTTTCCGCAAAGGATCGTAAATCTCATTCCTCCTCTGTGTCTGATGGCATCGATTATCTTGATGATCCCTACCTCACCGGTGTTTTTAACGTGGGGTGCGCAGCAGGCGCAGATATCTATCCCGGGTATCGATACTATCCTTACCGGTTCGTCAAACTGCTTCTTGCTCCTGTATGTGATCCCTTCAAGCTCCGAGGGCTCATAATATCTGCAGGTTATGGGGATATTTGAATAGACTGCGAGATTGGCAGCATATTCAAGCTCCCTTATCTCATCTTTTGTAAGTTCCTTTGAGGTATCCACTGTCACGATATTGTCCGACAGATGAAAGCCTGTATTCTCAGACTGCCACTTTTCATGCAGTATCCCCGAGAGAATATGCTCTCCCGTGTGATTCTGCATATTCGAAAAGCGTCTCTCCCAGTCGATCATTCCGTGAACCCTGCTGCCCTTTTTAAATACACCGTCTTTGCACTTTACGGTATGGATGATCAGAGACCCGTCTATCTCGACATGCGTTACCTCACATCCGGATATGGTTCCTGTATCTGATGACTGTCCTCCTTCCATTGGAAAAAAAAGAGTCCGATCCAGAGTGATCAGACTGACATCCTCATCTACGGGATGAATATCCGTTATCACCGCATCAAACTCTTTTTCATATGGAAAGAAGTCATATAGCTTTTTTACCTGAAAGCCTGTATCTTCTTTCTGTTTTTCCACTATGACTGACCTCTGAGCTGAAGTACCTGATTCCAGTTATCTCCGAGATCCATATACCTGTTGTTTCCGAGATAAGCTTTAGCCTGATCAGGAGTTGCAAAGCTTGCTATCTTATTGCCGTTAACATCAAGAACCTCGAACGGCTGGCCCTGTGTCGATCCCGAAATGTTCCACGCATTGAATAAATAGAAATTAACTCCTCCTGATACCTCGTTTAATGCATCATCATTAATCTTTCCGTTCATATCTTTATCCTCCGTTTTATTATTATCTTTTCAGGATATGAATCTTC
Organism: Lachnospiraceae bacterium; assembly: GCA_024699595.1. The sequence continues at coordinate 4,580 of JAILPG010000156.1, forward strand.
ATACTCCTCATCTGTTCTGCCTTCATATCCTTTGTTTTTGTCCTTCTGTATCATTATACGATACTTTTTAAAATGTGGCAGAAATTTCTTTTGTGATGTCGGTGACAATAGTTATAAACAGCTTTATACCTGCATAAAAACAGTCAGATCATAATCTCAAGCGGTTCATTATCCGTAAGGGAAACCTCAGTTTCAGCTCCCTTATATTCAATAAGGTAATCACCCTTAAATCCTTCGATCTGCGCACATCCCGATGGATCGGTCCTTACCGTCACATCTGTCCACCATTCCTCTTTTACAAGCTTTTTAAGCATCTCATAAGAAGGCTTTTTAGAGCCGTCCGCTCTGATAAAACCGCTCGGTGCCTTAAGCCATGCACCGTCCTTGTAATCCCAGGTTGTTATCGCTTCTACAAGAGGATGTAAAAACAGAATCCTGTACATCTCCTCTATCTCATTTTTCTGTCTCTCTTCTCCTTCGGGTGTGGTAGGCCATTCATCGACCTGCCAGTCATTAAGATCGACTATGTGAGGGGGCATGAGTTCACCTGAGATCAGCGTATTCTCCGTAAAATGTATCGGAAGTCCGAAATGTGAGAATCTGTCTAAAACCTCCAAAAGCTTTTCTTTCCCCCAATATCCCTGATGCTGGTGTGACTGGATGCCTATGGCTCCTATGGGAACGCCCGCATTCAGACAGCCGTCTATAAGGATCTCATAATTGATCGAGGTATTAAAGTCGTTAAGCAGGAGAACAGCATCGGGATTGCTCTCATGGGCTCTCTTAAAGACTTCTTTTATAAGGGCAACCCGTCCTTTTTCCTTACATATCCTGGTGATGGCATTATCATATTTGTCAAATATGGGCATGATCACAACCTCGTTGATCACATCCCAGATATTGATGACCCCTTTGAATCCGGTAACTTCACGGTCTATCCTCTTTAACTGTTTATCGAGGATCGTTGCGTTATCATATTTCATGAGCCAGTCTGCACATACCGTATGCCAGCATAAGGGATGGCCCTTTACCTTTACACCTCTGTCACCTAAATACCGTGCCGTTTTCATGAGAATATCCTTATCGGTCTTTCCTTCTTCCCGCTCATAGTTGCCCCAGTAAAAAGGAAGCGTGGCGTAATTAAATATCTCAAGAAAGCTTTCCGTTATCTGCCTGTATCTCTCCTCTCCCTTCATTACATAAGGAATAAAGTCAAAACCACCGCAGCCAAACAGAAAACTGTGGTTTTTCTGCCTGATATTTACAGAAACATCCGACAGCGGATTTCCCAACGCATCCTTAAACTGTATCTTCTTATTTACCTTTCTGTGCAAAATATCCATAAATATCCCTTTCCTATTTTTATTTCCATTTTGAAATGACGGGCGCAGCAGTCTGTCTTACATGTATATGATGCCCATGCATATTTTGATTTTACAACAGATCGCCATCGGATGATATTACAAAAGCCGAAGAATATGGAAAAAACATATTTGTCAGGCGGTTATGATCAACCTGTTAATCCCCTGTTTATCCTGTGTTTATAGTGTTTATAAAGAGTTAAGAATATAATTAGCACTCACCTCTTGACAGTGCTAACAATTCGGAGTATAACGAAGTCAGAACAAGGGAAAAGCCAGAATCCTAAAGGGTTTGCGGGATCCGGACATTCATTTCCCGGTTCATGGATCGTATAGATACAGTGAATGAATAAGATTCATCCACCAAAAAATATTCATAAAAAGGAGGAATGACCTATGTTACTGCCGAGTATTTTTGGAGAAAGTTTGTTAGACGACTGGATGGATTTCCCGAGGATGGATTTCCCGGATATAGACCGTAAGCTCTATGGAAAGAAAGCTGCTCATGTTATGAAAACCGATGTTCATGAGCATGAGGATGCCTTTGAGGTAGACATAGATCTGCCGGGATTTAAGAAGGATGAGATCAACATAGCCCTTGAGGACGGATATCTTTCGGTAAGCGCTGCCAAGGCACTTGATAACGACAAGAAGGATAAGAAGGGTAAAGTGATCCGTAAAGAGCGTTACTCAGGATCCATGCAGAGAAGCTTCTATGTCGGTGAAGCGGTAACCGAGGAGGATATCAAGGCTAAGTTTGAGGATGGTGTCCTTAAGCTTGACATCCCCAAGAAGGAAGTCAACAAGGTTCCCGAGAAGAAGTTCATAGCTATCGAAGGATAACAAATGAAACGTTTGTAAACCATAACCCTTAAAACTGTTCTTTTGGTGCATAATGAGGCGGCCTGCAGAAGATCTGCAGGCCGCCTGTTTTAATATAATACGGATTATTATGAGCCCCCTTAAATCTAAAACACGGAACAATTATTGCGTTTGCGATAGAGTCATATCTGTGTTATACTCGTGAACGCAAATAAATGCATTCGTACCATTGTCTGGAGGTTGTTATGTCTAATGGACTGATCATTTTTATCATCATATTTGTAGTGCTGCTTGCTATCATCATAGCGCTCTACTTCTTCGGAAAAAAGGCACAGAAGCGGCAGGAAGAGCAGAAAGAGCAGATGGAGGCCTACAAGCAGACGGTCTCAATGCTGGTCATAGATAAAAAACGATTGCGGATCAAAGAGTCGGGACTGCCGCAGGCCGTCATAGACCAGACCCCCAAGTATCTGAGAATGTCAAAGCTTCCGATAGTAAAGGCCAAGGTCGGACCCCAGATGATGAATCTTATCTGTGATGAAAAGATATTTGATGATGTTCCGGTCAAAAAAGAAGTCAAGGCTACGGTAAGCGGTATTTATATAACGGGAGTGAGAGGACTTCACGGAAAGATCGAACAGAAGGAAGTAAAGAAAAAGGGATTCTTCAAAAACGCAATAGAAAAGCTTCAGGAAAAAGCAGGAGCAAAGCCCATAAAGTAAGCACACAAAACTCATCGTGCAGTACGATGGGTTCCAAAAATAAAAAGAGTTTTCGAAAGGAGATCACTATGAAAAAGAGAATTGCTTTATTAACAGCTGTTATCGCAGCATTTGCGATGAGTGCCTGTGCAGTAGCACCGCAGCCCTCATCAGGGTCTACGGGAGCATCGGAGGATGTTTTCGCAAAGTCAGAAGGCGTAATGAGCTATGCAGATTACATCGCTGCAGATCTTGATACTGAAGTTACGGTTGAGACCTTTGTACAGGCCAAGCAGTCATGGTGGGAAGATAAGGCCACCGTATATACCCAGGACAATGAGGGCGGATATTTCCTGTATAACATGGAATGTTCCGAAGAGGATTATGCAAAGCTTACACCCGGAACCAAGATCAAGGTAAAGGGTTATAAATCCGAATGGTCAGGCGAAGTAGAGATAGTTGATGCAACCTTTGAGATCGAGGATGGCAATTTTGTTGCCGAGGCACTTGATGCTACCTCTTTACTTGCATCAGATGATCTCATCAAGCATCAGAACGAGTTCGTATCCTTCAAGGGTATGACAGTAGAGGCAAGCACCGATCCCGACGGCAATGAGGTAGCTTTCCTTTATAACTGGGACGGCTCAGGTACACAGGGCGACGATCTGTACTTCAATGTTTCCGTAGACGGAAATACCTATTCATTTGTAGTAGAGTCCTATCTCTGCGACAGCTCTACTGATGTTTACAAGGCAGTTGAGGGCTTAAACATCGGCGATACCGTTGATATGGAAGGTTTCTTATACTGGTATGAGGGAGCAAATCCTCACATCACATCCCTGACAGTTAAGTAATCAACAGACAGAACTTAAACGGCTCAGGCCATAAGAAACGTGCACTGTCCGGTGCACGGCAGATAAAAAAGCTCATCAGCTTCGGCCGATGAGCTTTTTTCGATGGTACACCGATTTCATATCTGTATATCTGTTATTGCTTCCTTGCTCTCTTAACCGCAAATACCTCTTTCCATACAAGCGGATAGAACAGGATGAGTAACGGGAAGAGCTCAAGTCTTCCTGCAAGCATATCTAGCATTAAGACATACTTGGACGGATCGGAAAAATGAGCAAAGTTCCTTGTGGGTCCGACCATTTCAAGACCCGGTCCGACATTGTTAAGTGTGGCAGCCACTGCCGTAAAGCAGGTGACGATGTCTTCCTTGTCAATGGATATTAAGAGCATCGAAATGACAAATATCATCAAATAGGTAAGAAAATACACATTTGTGGCTCTTAACACTTCATGTTCGATAGGTTTTCCATCCATCTGTATCTTCTTTATGCTCTTAGGATGTATGTATGACATAAGCTCTTTTCTGACAGTCTTTATCCCTATCAAAAATCTTGAGACCTTGATGCCTCCGCCCGTGCTTCCCGCACAGCTTCCGCAGAACATGAGCAGCACTAAAATCAGCTTACAGAAGGTCGGCCAGGTATCAAAATCTGCAGTTGAATATCCTGTTGTGGTGATTATTGTTGCAACCTGGAACAGGGAGGTTCTGATATTATCGGATAATACAGGGATCGTTTTATGCATCGCCACGATTATCGCAACTGTTGATACAAATATTACAGAAAAATATGCCTTGACCTCTTCCATGGAGAAGGCCCTCTTTATCTCCTTAAACAGCAGGAGATAATATACGTTGAAATTGACGCCAAAGAGCATCATAAATACCGCGATTATCCATTGCTGTAAATTGGTATAGCCTGCAATGCTGTTGTTTCTTACACCAAAGCCTCCTGTACCTGCCGTACCAAAGGAAAGTGTTATGGAATCAAATACAGGCATACCGCTTATTATCAGAAGCAGTATCTCTATAACTGTCATTGCAAAGTATATGATGTACAGTAACTGCGCCGTATTCTTAAGCCTTGGCACGAGCTTTCCTACGGAAGGCCCGGGGCTTTCGGCTCTCATAAGGTTAAAGTTGGAGCCTCCGCTTAACGGGATTATGGCTAAAATGAATACAAGAACTCCCATTCCGCCTATCCAGTGGGTAAAGCTTCTCCACATAAGCGTGCATCTTGACAGATGTTCCACATCATTAAGGATCGAAGCTCCCGTAGTCGTAAATCCGGAGATAGTCTCAAAAAGAGCATCCGTAAAAGAAGGGATCTCTTTTGTCAGACAGAATGGCAGACAGCCTATGATACTTAAAAAGATCCAGGAAAGAGATGTGATAAAACAGCCTTCCTTAAGGTAAAAGACCGAATTGACGGGTTTTTTTATCGTAAAAACAGCACCGATTATGAAGCTTACTCCTGCTATTACCAGATAGTATATCGCAGTTCTTTCGTGGTATATAAAGCCTGTGATGCAGGGTAACAGTAAGAGAAGCCCCTCTATCTTTACTACCTGCCCTAACAGGTATCTGATCACTGAACCGTTCATTTGATGCTTACAGCCTCCCTATTCAAGGATATCCAGTATACTGTGGAATCCTGTATGCTTGGTGACCACCATCACGGAATCCCCGACCTGTATGCTGTCCTGGCCGTTGGGAATGATTATCTCTCCGCTTCTGTTTATGAAGGATACTAAAACATCCTTTTTGATGTTAAGGTTCATCAAAGGTACATCGGTGACCTTGGAATTGGTATCGATTATGAATTCTATCGCCTCGACCTGATGGTCAAACATATGATAGAGCGTTTCTATCGAGTTGCTCTCCGAATTGTTCTTGGCCCTTACATAGGCTATGATCTCTTCGGATACTATGTATTTCGGGTATATGATGCTGCCAAGATTCAGCTCCTGGATAGCATCCTTGAAATTGATCCTGTTTATCTTGGTGACCACCTTGGCATCGGAAACCTGTCTTGCATGCAGGCTTAACAGGATATTTTCCTCATCTATCCCTATGAGGGGTATGAGGGATTCCACATTTTCAATTCCCTCTTCCTTGAGTACCTCTTCATCGGTACCGTCTGCATTTATGATTGTGGCCTTTGGTAAGAGGATGCTTAACTCCTCACATCTCTGCTTGTCAAGCTCCACGATCTTTACATCCACACCCATGTTTAAGAGGTTGCGTGACAGATAATATGCGCAGCGCCCTCCTCCTATGATCAGGCAGTTCTTTACATGGCTCGAGCTTATCTTGATCTTTTCAAAGAGGGTCTTTGATTTCTTTCTGGTGGCTACAAAATAAATGATATCGTCTTTATGTAATAAGAAGTTTCCCTTCGGAATATAGACCTCTCCCTCTCTTTCGATCGCACAGATCAGCATGCTCAGTCCGATCTTGTCGATGATCTCCGAAGTAGTGATACCGTCAAGTATATGTCCTTCTTCGATCTTTAACTTGATCATTTCCACCTGACCATGGGCAAAGGAATTGACCTCAAGTGCATCCGGAAGACACAGGATATCGGATATCTCCTTGGCCGCCTCATAGTCGGGATTTATTATCATGGCAAGCCCTAACTGCTCTCTCAGATAGTTGGCTTCATTATTGTAATCGGGAGTCCTGACTCTTGCGATGGCTGAGCACTTTCCGACTCTTTTTGCTACTATGCAGCATAAAAGGTTAAGCTCATCAGAATTTGTTACTGCAATGATAAGATCTGCGCTTTCGATACCGGCCTCAAGCTGTATGCTGAAGCTTGCGCCGTTTCCTTCTATGGACATTACGTCATAGAGATTGGTTATATCCTGAAGTTTCTTAGGATTTTTATCTATTATGGTTATCTCGTGGCCTTCCTTGGTAAGTGTCTCTACCAGAGTGCTGCCCACCTTTCCGCAGCCCACGATGATTATCTTTAATCCGGACTTTTTTTCCCTTCGTGTTCCAAACATGATAAACCTCTTTCGCAGCGGGTTTTTTGCCTGATCCCCGCCTCATTCGGATTTCCTGTCGTTCACTTTACTATATCACTTTTGTATAAAAAGTAAATCTGCCGTTCCTTTTAGGATATTCTCAGGCAGAAGTCTTTGCCTTAAATCTTTTTACGCAGACATAGGAAAGCATCAGTATCCAGGCCAGTACCAGCGTGATCAGAAGAGCTCTGGATGCACCCGGAAGAGGACCGAGTGAGTCTTCTTCTCCGTCTGCCGCGATCTTTTTGGTACTGTCGAGACGATACAGTGATCCGGTCTTTTTATACAGATCCTCAATGTATTTATCATCTACGGTCTCTTTTCTCCTTACGGATTTGGTGACGCTTTCTATGAGCGCACCGGATGCATCACGTAGAGATGCGGATCCGTTAAACACAGGAGTGATAAAGGTATTCTCAGTATTATCGATAAGGAGCTTTGAAGCCTGGATCTTAACAGGGTAATGCTCGCTGTTGTCCGTGCCCTCTTTCTGCAGGTAATCGATGTATTCCTCCCTGTTCTGTGCTTTCGAGGTTACCGGGATATAGCCCTCAGTCTCTGCATAGGCCATCTGAACCTTATCTGTCAGCATGAACTGGGCAAAGAGCCATGAGGCAAGTACCTCGCCTTTGTCAGCCTTATTGAAGATACAGATCGAGGGACCCTGGGAGATCATCTTGGGAGATGAGGTATCAAACTGGGGAATGGGCCGTACTGCCGTTTCAAAGCGTACTATCTTGTCGGGGCTTATATCCGAAAGAGGTGCATCTGTTCCAAACCAAGTGGCACCGGCCGTGGAATCCACGGCAAATATGCACTGCCCTGCATTCAGGAAATTGGCGGGATAGCTTGATATCTTAAATGTTGAAAAGGCCCCGCTCTTTCCATGCTTTGCTATCTCATACAGGATATCCTTAGTGGTATCGTTAAAGATCAGTATGTTTCCATCCGCATCGGAATAGGGGGCATCCTGCTGCTTTAGCATCTGGATCATCATGTTGTCGGTCGATTTGTAGATAAACGGGATCAGAACCTTCTGTCCGTTTACCGCATAGTTTTCGTCTGCGTCTTTTTCAAGGGCTGCCTCGGAAACCTCCCATACATAGTCCCAGGTAAGGATATCGGGAACGGTATATCCCAAAGCCTCCACATAGGTCTTGTTGATATACAGTGCTTCCGTGGATCTCATATAAGGAAGTGCATAGGTTACTCCGTTTATCGAGCATTCTCCGAGAAACTTGTCTATGATCTCATCCTTTGTGGGCGCATCATACTTTATCTCACTTCCGCCCATGCCGTATCTTTCGTCTGAGAGAAGCTCATCAAGAGGCACCACGACATTGGTTCCGGTCAGATAGGTTGCTATGTGGTCCGGATAGGTTATGCAGACATTCGGAGTAGTATCTGTGGAAATATTGGTTATGACATCATTGTAGATCTTGCCGTAATCCGTATAGAGACGGATCTTTACATCTATGTTCGGATAGTATTCCTCAAAATCGGAAATGGCCTGTTCATAGATCTTTGTCTGTGTCTTGTTGGTATCGTTTTTTGCCCAGAAGGTTATCTCATAATGCCTGCTTTCATCAAAGCTTTCGGGGATCTCAAAGGGATCCTTGCCCTTTTTTCCGTGACAGCCTGATAAGAGTACTGCAGTCAGTATCATGAAGACAGAGAGAATCGCGGTTTTTCTGATATTAAGCTTCATCATCCCTTGATACCTCCTCTTGAAACACCGGCCATTATCTTCTTATGGAAGATCAAAAAGAGTACGATAAGCGGGACAGATATAACGACAACGGCGGCCATCATGGCAGGGATATTCTCCGTTCCAAAGCCTTTTTCACGTATCTCCTGTATTCCGTTTGATACGAGGAAATAATTCTGGTCATCAGTGATGAGTCTCGGCCACACATAGGAGTTCCAGCACTCTATTACCTTAAGTATCGCTATGGTGACAATGGTGGGCTGTGATATCGGAAGCATGACCTTTATCAGATATTTAAGATCCGAGGTGCCGTCCACCTTGGCAGCCTTGTAGAGCTCTTCCGGGATCTGTTCAAAGTTTTCCTTTAGCAGATAGATATAGAATACCGAGGTAACGGACGGAAGTATTAGACCCGTAAAGGTATTCCGAAGATCGAGATTTGTAATGGTCACGTAGTTGGTGATTATCACAAGCTCATTCGGGATCATCATAAGAGATAAGAAAAATGCAAATACGATCGAACGGCCCTTAAAATCGATCCTTGCAAAGGCGTAGGCTGCAAGGATGATCACTATCATCATAAGTGCGGTCGTAAGGAGAGTGAATATGATAGTATTTAAAAAATATCTCCCAAGCGGTACGGCCCTGAAAGCCTCAATATAATTTTCCATCGTGGGCGAGGTCGTAAAGAACTTCGGGATGTACTCGGAATTGTAGGAGCCGTAGCTTTTTACCGAGGTAAGGATCATCCAGTAAAAAGGAAAGAGCACAATAAGCGCCCACAGTGTTAAGAAGAAATACAGGAAAGTATTTCCTAAAATCTTTTTTCTCTTTGCGTTCTGAATCGATTCGTTATAGGTCTCTTCTTTATTCATATCTATACCACGGCTTTTTTATTGCTTATAAGAAGGTTTATGCAGGTTATCGTAAGGACTATGGCAAAGAGGATCAGTGCCGCAGCCGATGCATAGGAAGGATAGCCTCCGCTGTCACCGTATAGCATGTCGTAGACATAGCCCACTATCGTATTCATGCCTGCCGAGTTAAGATCCGTTCCAAACAGGGCAACCTCGTCGCTGTATGCCTTGAACGCACCGATAAATCCGGTGATCACGAGATAGAAGATCATCGGGGATATAAGGGGCAGGGTTATCTTGAAAAAGATCCTGAAAGGCCCGGTCCCGTC
>JAILPG010000293.1 GCA_024699595.1 Lachnospiraceae bacterium
GCAGTGATCCTGTGTCCGATCTTTAGCGAAGTATTCTTTGTTACCTGCGGAGCAAGTGACGTCGGAAGCTGATCAGCTATGACTATCGCCTCTCCAAGGGCTCTTACCTCTGCAAGCATGTCCACTATATACTGCGTGCTGGCAGCCTTTGTATTGCCCCCCTTATCATCTCCCTTTTCAGTAGAGGGTCCTATGATATTGTGGGCCTCTTCAAGAAAGATCACATGGCGTGGTCTGCTCTCGTCAAATAAGGGATTCTGTCTCAGATTTTCCCTTATGAGCGTCAGTAATAACAGAGTAAGGAAATTCCCCGCATATCTTCCGAGAGCCTCAAGCTCAATAACACAGGCGATACGCATCCATTCATCAGGCCTGACCGTTGATTCCGAGACATTGAAAACATCTCCGAGTTCCCTCTTGGTAAGGGAACCAATCCTTGTCTGCAGACAGGTGATCAGGTTATTCTTGATCTCGGTATCGTAACCCTTTGACTCAAGGATAGCCTCGATCTTGTCAAACAGCTCAAGTACGGTCGGATAGGAACGTTTTCCGATATTGACTTCGTATGAATGCCATCCGTGATCCCTGTACACCTCTTCTATTCCATCCTGCAAAAAGATCGGAAGAGGAGGTACCAGATCAAAGGCGCCGTCAAACACCTGAAAAAGATTTGTCATATGCTCAGAAAGCTTATAACCAAGCGGAAATTCAAACGGGTTGATCCTTAAGGGAAATGAACCCGCAGATCCCGGTGAAAACACGATAAGATCCGGAAGATCTTCATTTTTTGCAAGTGCTCTGTATTCTTTTTTTGCAGGTTCAATGACCAGAATGGGAATACGGTTCTCCTTACCTGCAAGCTGGGATGAAAGATGCAGCATGCTGTAGGTCTTTCCGCTTCCGGGAACACCGGCAATAAGCGCATGCTTCGGTAAAAGCCTTAACGGGAAATACACATCATATCCACTGTTGTCCTTGCCAAGATACAGGCCGTCCTTTTCATATACGGGTGCCGACTCCTTGGGTATCTCAATGGTCTCCCCGGGATATAAGACAGGAAACATCCCAAATGCCGTTGCTTCTTTCAGCAAAAAGATGCTGTTCCACTTCCTCATCCCTCTCGGAGCATCTTCTATACAGGACTCCTTAAAAGTAAGTTCGGGTGTTAACGGAGTAAACTCCCCCTGTTCGCATTCTATCCGATAGCTCCCCTCTTCAACTGCCTCAGAAGCAGCAGAATCAAGGATCATCTTAGCTATGGCTTCATTGTTCGCATAGGCACTGACTCTGCATAAAAAGTGCGGATTCGATCTTAAGCTGTCAAGGAACTTGTCATAGAGTCTTAAGCATTGCTCGGCATTTTCATCACGGTTTCCGAGATTTGCCTTTTCCATGTTCCTTATATACTGTATCTGCGTCCTGAAGGATTCCCGCATCCTTTCAGACAGATCCATGGCTCTTAGGGTAACAGTATACGCAACAGGTTTTTTAAGCTTCTGCATCATCCTGAAAAGACCCATGAGTCTTGCCTTTTCATTCTCCTTCCACGGGCTTACCGTATAAAAAGAGGTATTCTTGTCAGGAAATGAAGACATCACCATTCCATCCCTCTTTACAAGTGAAGCTCTGCAGCCAAGTGCCGGGCCTTTATCCTGAACGCCCGTTTCAGGATCGGTTTTCAAGGGATCGGTCTTTTCGAATTTAAAATAAGTCGAGATCGGACAGGCATGCAAAAATTCATCCATGCATACGGGAGTGTTCTCACTGTCTGCCCTGAAATAAACGCTTAACCTGCTGCCGGGATTTCCCGAGGGATCATACAGATATATCAGATGATATATCTCATTAAACAGGATGCCCTTCCTGTTTAACTGTCTGTAAAACAACCCCTGTTGATGTATCACTTCATCAACGCCGCCGCTCTCCTCTGCGCTGTACTGCGCAAGCGTAAGATCTGGGATCTTTTTTAATGTGTAAAACTCTGCACCCATTTTTCAAAGCCTCCGACAAAGGATATGATCTATTACAGATTGTCTTTTACATTCTGTACTCTGGTATCCGAACTCTTGATAACATCCTCAAGTGCTTTAAGCAGATCGTCACCCTTTTTGGTATTTGCATCAATTGCCGTTTTTGCTACAGAAACGGAATCCTTTCCATATTTGCTTTTTATGGAATCAAGCTTTCCCTTTGCAGTATTGTTATCCGTGATCTTGCTGTTTACATCACTCTTTAATGTATCACCGCTTGACTTTGCCGTATCGATCACCGAGCTCTCCACAGACTGGATATCAGCCATAGCCTCTGCTCGGCCTGCGGTCTCTATGTCCTTTATCTTCTGCTCGAGATCCGAATCAAGGCTTGACATCCCCTTAAGCCCGTCTTTGACGCCTTTGAAATCCTGCCCGATCTTTTCGATCTGGGTATCGCCCTTCTCCAGATTCTTTTTAATGTTATCTCCTGTTTTTACATGAGTATCCATACTTACTGCCATATCTTTTTCCTCCTGTTAATTGTTATGGTTTAGAAGATTTATTCTGCTCTTATTATTTGTACCGTTCATTATTCCCTGTAATATTTCTTCTTTTCTGCGTAAAAGGCCATCTCTTTTGCCGGTAACAGACATCCTCTTTCTCTCAGTGTCGTCGCTTTCATTTATGGCAAGATCTAACCCCACCTTATCCCTGTAGCAGGTACTTAACGAAATAAAGAACCAGATGAAGGCACCGATAAAAGCTATCATCCCGAATGCTCCAAGGACCGGGAAGCATCCGATCATCAGAATAAGCGTAAGGATCATCACTGCCGTTGATATTATCAGCCATTTTTTATGATCCTCCATAAGCACTGTTCTACCCGGACGAAACTTGGAACCAAGGGCCGAAAGCTTACGGTTTAATCTGTCGGTTTCATTTTTCATCGCTTCATCGAGCCACTTATTCACCTCCCCCTTGTCGATCCTTTCACCTGTTGCCTTAAGGTATGCCGGACACACCTCAAGTCTCTCCTTCCATCTTAAGCAGAAATAGCCGGACTCATACATGGGATAAAAGCCCGTCCTCTCACCGAAGGATTCCTCATTTTCTGCCGTAAAAGGATTATCGATCGTCTTTTGTACGAACAGCTGGTAATCACCCACCATCCCGCTCAGCCTGTCATTAAGCTGTGAAATACTCTTTCCCGTGTCAATGCGCGCATTTAAAAATCTGTCCTGCAGATCCTTATTGACCGATGAGATCGCCTTGTAATACCTTACATTACTTATTAACCATACAATGGGGGATAAATCTCCAAATTTCAGATATATTTTCCTGATCTTTTTTTTATCTTCATCATTATCCGCACAGGCTTCGCAGACCGTAAGAAAGATCGTAAACGCACTGTCCGGATCTCTGTCCATATTCCTTTCCGCATCATTTGCGGCTTTTTCCATGCCGCGCGCCCAGAGCCATGCTTTAAATGAGTCATTTTTCATGATCTGAACACAGTTCTGTTTTAGCCAAAAGACTGTCTTTGGATCATCTGCCACAAGCTCAGATACTTTCGTATAAACCTTTCCGTTTATGGTAAATGATCTTCTGTTTTTATCTCCTGTAAACAGCATCAGGCATCGGTTTGCACCGGCACCGGGCTCTCTCTTTTCCAGCTCCTCAAGCCTTTTTATCTCCGAAACATCCGAAAAAGCAGTTATGCCTACCTTGTTACGGCTGGATGCATAGTATGAAAAACAGTCATTTTTTAGTATCTCTTTAAGCTCACTTAGCAAAGCCGGATTCGCTCTTATCGAAGCAGCAAAGTCATCAGTGCTGCCAAAGCGCTTCCCGTCCCAGTAAAAGCCGTCTATCGCAGGATCTATCGCATATATATACTTAAATATCCTGGCCTTAAAAGACTCATGGGCAGGGATAGTACCCGGATCAACAGGACTGTTTTTCTGCTTCTTAAGAAACGAGGCCAGTCCGTTTAAATCCGCATCTGTAAGCTTATCTGCATTCCTTGCAAGAGTTTCTGCTATCATCCTGTCATTAAAGCAGCTTATACCGTTAATGACACAGGGAG
>JAILPG010000311.1 GCA_024699595.1 Lachnospiraceae bacterium
TAATCGGATCCCGTCTTGGTGAGCTTTATCTTCCCTATCTCTCCCGGATGGTTACTGTCATATACATTGATACCGTCATCATCATCGGAAAGTTCGTAAGCAAGGAGCGCATGTCCTCCCTCATCCGTGAAGATACCGATAAGCACAGGATTCTTTTCATTTTTAACAGCTTCCACCGCCTCATTTAAGTCTGTATTAAAGGCATAGGCTGCCTGAACCCTTTCATCAAACTGGGATATCTGCAGGGCCTCGATAAGCTTTCGAAGATCGCTGTCAAGGTCAGAGTCCTTATCATCCGAGGGATCCGTATCCAGGGCGTGTCCGCTCAGGCTGAAATCCTCAAGCCCGGTTCCGTATGCGCTGTACTTATCTGTATCTACTTTGTTCCCCACTACCGTGAACAGACCGCTGGTGGAAGAAAGGCCGTAGCAGCTTCCTCCCCAGGGATCATTGAACATATCGTAGAGATACCCGCCTCTTCTTCCGAATACTGCCTTGTAACGGGCTTTGGGGATGCGGAAGCTCCCGTTTGAGGGATAGCCGAATCCGTCATAGCTATTGGTGATCTTCTTATAGTTAAGGTTGCCCCGTTTCCCGTTCCAGTCATAGGGAACATTCCAGTCCTTAATGATCGTAAGATATCCGGGGTCGGTACTTCCTTCATCCAGCCGGAAATACTGATAATCATCATTACCTGACTGATATGATGTGCCTAAGCCTCCGCTAAGAGAAGCGCAGCCGGAGAATACCGAATCCCCATTAAAGCCGGGATTTTCAGAAAGGACAGTAAAGCTGTCATCCACATATATCCGCTTTAAGGACTTGCAGTTTTTGAACATGCTGCTGACATCATTAATTGTTGAAAGATTAAAGTTATTGAAATAAACTTCTTCAAGTTTCGGGCAGTTTTCGAACATGCCTTTAAGAGATGTGACAGTGTCGGCCAATTGGCAGCAGTTAAAGACAACAGTCTTCAGATTTGAACAGCCCTTGAACATATTTTCCATAAGATCGGAATCGCTGCCAAAATTGCAGTTATTAAAAACGACATGTTCAATATATCCATTGCCGATAAAGAAATCGTGGTCTGTCTTACTATTATATGGATAGAAAGTTGTGTAGTTAAATTCGGCGTACTTGATCTCGTTTCCGTTTAGAACGCAGGGCTCGATCATAGGCTCATCGTGTATGATCGGCATATCCATTTTTATGGCTTTAACGCTTTTCGGAAAAGCCGGTCCGTTAGCGCGGAGGTGGATATTGTAAGTTTCATTATCATAGGATGAGACTAAATCGGTTTGGAAATATTCTTTTCTCCCTGACATAATGCGTTCAAAATAACTTCCCTGGATCCTGAGTTTTGTTCCTGTTCCCTTGTAATTAAGAAAATAATTTGAACAATCATCGCCTCCTAATGAAACATAATCCTTATATTCTTCCCCCCAGTCATCTTTAGAAGTCTCGTCCCAGTCTGTCTCCGAAGTATCCTCCTTAAAAGTAAGATATCCGGGAGATCCCTCTTCATCGATCCTGAAATAATCTTCGTATGAGTTACCGGAATTAAAAACCGTACCTTTGCCTCCTACAAGGGAAGTGCATCCGTCAAAAGTACCGGAAAAAGCCGTTGTCGCCCCTCCGGGAATGATCTGATGATCATCGACATAAATTGTTTTAAGCTTTGAACAGCCCTTAAACATATTCGTGAAATTTTCGAAATAATAAGCATAAAACCTGATAAATGATACGGTCTTAAGATTCTCGCAGCCGTTGAACATGTCCTCCATGGATTTATACCTGAAACTATCCGGCAGGATCAGAATATTGTAAAAGATCACGTTTTCAAGCTTTTTACAGTCCTTGAAGAAGTCCTGAAAGCTTCCAAAGATAGAATTGCCTTCAAGATCACCATAGTCAAACACACAGTCATAAAGGGAAACCTCTTCTATAAACTCATGACCGGAGAAAGCGGCCCAGTCTTCGTAATCAGCGGAGTCACTGGTAAAACTGGTACCCTTAAATTCAGCCTTTACAATACTGCTTCCGTTAAAAACGTCGTGGGCATCGACGATCTTCACTCCGTAATCTGTCTTCAGCTCTTTAACAGAGCTGCTAAAAACTGTCCCTTTTCCTGTATCATACTCCAGTGAAATCCCCTTATTATTGAACCCTCCGGGGATCTTAAGCTTCGTGGCAGTTCCCTTATACTGGTGTATTACGTATGTATTTCCCCGGATCTCGGAAACCCACTCAGAGGTTTTGGAAGGATCGAAGGTGGCCCATCCTTCCTCTTCGGAGGTACCGTTATCCGCCTGCAGGATATCTATACTGTCTGCAGGCTCATCTGCATATACCGTAAAAAGGGATCCCGCCGTAACAGCTGCCGTAAGCAGTATACAGATAGCTTTTCTAAATATGTTTCGCATGTCTTCTCCTTTATCAGGGTGTATCCTATGGGCTCTCTACGAAAAACAATAATCTCCTTTTTACGATCATACAGGAAAAATAAATCTTTCGATACATACCAAAAGTATACTCTTTTTGGGTTCGGCAATTAAAACCCTGCCATATTTGATCGTAAACCTAAGAAAACCGTAATCGAGTAGGGAATGATCGCCCCTACTCGATTGACCGTTGGCCGCCAAATGTCCGCTCGTGCAAGCACGGCGGCCACTTGACGGCTTATCGCACAAAAAAGCTCCCGGATAGAACTCCGGGAGCCTGAATGCTACTGTATCAACGGACTCGCAAAATCGTGTTATGAAGAAAACAGGATCTCAACAAGTTCATTGTTCTTAAACTTTAAAGTGATGGGAAGGCCACTCTTTCCCTCCAGAAAATCTTTGATAAGATCCATTTTGTCAAAAAATGAACTCGTCTTTGTTTCTTCCTGTACTTCAATACATTTGCACGAATCTGCCACTGTGATAACATATGTCTGCTTCGGATAGGACGGCTCCGGGCTGTTCACGAATTCCGAAAGAGCCGTTGTGATAGTCATGGTTTTTCCGTCAGCAGAAAGTTCTCCGCTATATGAATCATCAGTAACATATTCACCGTCCGCAATGGCGACACCTTCTCCTTCGTCACCTTCACTGTCGGAAGTATTTGCTCCCGAAGCATTAACTGTCGAAAGATCTACTGTCTCACCTTCAAAATTTGTACCTTTAAGAGTTTTAGGATCTATCTCATACCAATCGATAGTTGCTGTATGATCTCCCATATCTTCGTACAAATGAATATACAGATTTCCATTATCCATTACCTGATCAAGCATAGCAGCCGGAGCGCCACTGTGTTTCATTGCCAGATCAACTATCTCGTCATTGCTTAAATTATTTGAATCCTTTGAATCTGCTTCGGGTTCAGGTTCCGGCTCCGCTATCTCCTCGGGTTCTTCTTCATAGTCTTCATACTCCTCATAATCTTCATACTCCTCAGTTCCCTCATCCTCGTAATACTCTTCCGTTTCCTCTGGCATGGCAGCCACAGGTTCTTCTTTTTTGCCGCATCCTGAAAGAATACCCACACAGAGCATTACCAGAAAAAATTTCTCCATCATCCTTATGATCATTTCGTTCATTTTTCCCCTCCTTCCGATGTTACAAAAAGGGCTTCCCGATATTTCGGAAAGCCCTAAACTATTGCATATATTACCGATTACTCAACGATGGAAGCAACTCTTCCTGATCCAACGGTACGTCCGCCTTCACGGATAGCGAAGGTAAGACCCTGCTCCATAGCGATGGGGTGGATAAGCTCGATGCTCATCTCAACGTTATCGCCGGGCATGCACATCTCTGTGCCTTCAGGAAGCTTGATAACTCCGGTAACGTCGGTTGTCCTGAAATAGAACTGAGGACGATAGTCGGTGAAGAAAGGAGTGTGACGTCCGCCTTCATCCTTGGTCAGTACGTATACCTGAGCGGTGAACTTGGTGTGGCAGGTAACTGTTCCGGGATGAGCGATAACCTGTCCTCTCTCGATTTCCTTACGGTCAACGCCACGGAGAAGCGCTCCGATGTTATCACCGGCTTCACCCTGATCGAGGAGCTTACGGAACATCTCGATACCGGTTACAACGGTCTTCTTAACTTCTTCCCTGATACCTACGATCTCAACTTCTTCATTAAGCTTGA
>JAILPG010000314.1 GCA_024699595.1 Lachnospiraceae bacterium
TTCGCGCAAGGATGAGTTTAACTGGATATCCGTTATCCGACTGCCGGATTTTGTTACCGGGGATGATTTTGCCTGGGCTGTTAATGAAGCAGCGGCAAAGAAAAAGCAGGACTTTTCCAAGGTGGAATTCTTTACATACGATGAGGGCCTTTGCGTACAATGTATGCATATCGGATCGTATGATGATGAACCTGCAACGGTGGAGATGATGCATCGCTTTATGGAAGAACAGGGATATGTTCTTGATATCACGGATAAGAGATTACACCATGAGATCTATCTGAGTGATGCGAGGAAGGTTGCTCCGGAGAAGCTTAAGACGGTGATCCGGCATCCTATCAGATAGTTGTAGAAACGGAAGTTTATAAGAAAAGGAGACTTTTTATTATGAATGATTTTATTGCATATTGCGGATTAGATTGTGAGGCTTGTGAGGCCCGTATTGCTACGGTTAACAATGATGATGACCTGCGCAACAAGGTTGCAAAGGAGTGGACGGAGCTTAACGGCGTTGATATCACACCTGAAATGATCAATTGTGTCGGATGCCGGATACCCGGAGTTAAGACACCGTATTGCGATGCCATGTGTCCTATCAAAAAGTGTGCCGAGGAGAAGGCATTTGAGACCTGCGGAGATTGCAGTGAACTGGAAAAATGTGAAAAGGTGAATATGATCATCGGTAACAATGAGGATGCCCGCAACAGGCTGAAGTGTAAATGACACGCAGTTTATCTGTTGGGTTTGAGGAGGAAGCCATGGAGTATATAAGAGTCACTAAGGAGAATCTGGAAAATGAGCATATCTGCTGTGCCATTTCAAACAATAAGGATGTGCAGGTATCATCGAAGAAGGCATGGCTTGTGGACAGGTTTGATGAAGGTCTTGTGTTTCTAAAGAGTGTGGAGCGCGGTAAGTGCTTTATCGAGTATATCCCGGCAGAGAATGCATGGAATCCCATAGATGCTACCGGGTATATGTACATAGACTGTCTGTGGGTTTCGGGATCTCTTAAGGGACACGGATATTCAAGTGATCTGCTTTCCGAATGCATAAGAGACAGTAAGGATAAGGGAAAGAAGGGACTTTGTATTCTGGCGGCAGAAAAAAAGAAACCGTTTTTGGCAGATCCTAAGTTCCTGAAATACAAGGGATTTACCGTGTGTGATGAAGCCGATAACGGCATTCAGTTATGGTATCTGCCTTTTGAAAAGGATGCAGAAATCCCGTCTTTTAAGGAATGCGCAAAGCATCCTCATATTGATGAAAAGGGATATGTACTTTTCTATACGAACCAGTGTCCGTTTAATGCGAAGTACGTGCCGGTTCTTGAAGAGACTGCAAAGAAGAATGGAATACCCTTCAAGGCGGTTAAGATCGGGAGCAGGGAGGATGCAAGGAATGCTCCGACCCCGATCACGACATACGCACTTTTCTATGATGGAGAATACGTTACAAATGAGCAGATGAACGACAAGAAGTTTTTAAAGCTTGTAAACGAATGACTAATTTTAAGATTTTTCTTGAAAACATTTTGCAACGAACATGACACACAGATGTCCTGTTTGGTCTGATAAGATATGAGAAGAAAGGTGATCAAATGAAGATAGACAGGTTGATCGGAATACTATCCATACTGCTGCAAAAAGAAATGACAACGGCTCCGGAGCTGGCAGAAAATTTTGAGGTATCCAGGAGGACGATCAACAGGGATATCGAAGCTCTCTGCAAAGCAGGGATACCGATACAGACATCACAGGGAGCAGGCGGATGGAACGCTTCTCTTTGAACATGAGTATGCGGATGATGAAGGCCTTATATCGTGGATGCTTTCCTGCAGGGATAAGGTGACTGTGATCGAGCCTGAGTCTGTTAAGGATAAGCTGTATCAGATCGCCTGCGATATGATAGGGAAATATGAAAGGAAGGATTGAAAAATGGGAAACAAAGCATTGGTCGTGATCGACATTCAAAATGATATTACGAAAAACTACAAAAAAATCATAGATAAGATTAATGAGGCCATAGACTGGGCTGTGACAGAGAATATGCAGATCGTCTATATCAAGCATAACAACCTGTCACCGGGAACCAGGACCTTTAAGCCTGATACGAAAGGAGCCGAGCTGGTTCCTGAAATGAAGGTGGTTTCCGAGAATATATTTGTAAAGTCAAAATCAAACGCGCTTACAAACGAAGAGTTTGTGGGATTTATAGAAAAAAACGGCCTTGATGAGTTTTATATCACAGGCGCGGATGCTACCGGCTGCGTGAAATCAACGTGTTATAATATGGCAAAGGCAGGATATACGGTACGCGTGATATCAGATTGCGTAACAAGCTATGATCTTAAGAAGCTTGATGAAATGTATGCCTACTATGCGAGCAAGGGCTGTGAAGTAAAAGAACTTAAGGATTATATATAAAAAGAATTAAGGAAGAGGGATGACTCATGATCAGTATCAAAAGGATAAAAGGCGGTACGGATAACTGTTACT
>JAILPG010000056.1 GCA_024699595.1 Lachnospiraceae bacterium
AAAAAATTTTTCAAAAAACTGTTGACATGGGAAAGCGTGTCATGATATTAGTTATAAATGTGAGCGGGATCGATATCCCAAAAGCACCTAAACCGATGAGAAAGAGTAGTAGGTACTGTCACTTCTTAAAAGAGAGCCGCAGGCGGTGGGATTGCGGTAAAGAATACAGGTCTGAATGGACTTTCGAGGGCAAACGGAAAACCTGAAAAGGCGAGTATGGGAGACGGAGCAGACACTTCGTGAAAAATGTCAGCATATGTTGGTATGCGTTGAGTGGATGCATAGTGCATCAAGCCGGGTGGCACCGCAGGAGATCATTTATCCTGTCCCAGCACTTAAGTGATATGGGACAGGTTTTTTTTATGCAGTTTTGCAGGACAGAAATACCCGACCATGTCTTTACCAACGTAATCGGCTTTATTAAAAGCCAAAGAAACCTAATTTACGGATTCTGCAGAAAATGCAGGGAAAAGGAGAAAGACAATGAAGAAGAATCATGGAAAAGCAACGGCATTAGTTTTAACGGCAGCATTAACCATCGGCCTTATGGGATGTGCAGGCGCAGCTCCTGCAGCATCGGGAAGCGGTCAGACTGAACAGACACAGACCGAAACGGGTACGGTATATAAGGTGGGTATCTGCAATTACGTGGATGATGCATCCTTAAACCAGATCGTTGACAATATCGAGGGACAGCTTGAGAAACTTGGAAATGACAATGATGTAACCTTTGAAATATCCTATGATAACTGCAACGCTGATGCGAATGTTCTCAATCAGATCATTGCCAACTTCATCGCTGATGACGTTGATCTGATGGTGGGAGTTGCAACACCTGTAGCAATGGCAATGCAGAGCCTTACCGAAGGCAAGGATATACCGGTCGTATTTGCCGCTGTATCCGATCCCGAGGGAGCAGCACTTGTGGCATCCAATGATGCTCCGGGCGCAAACCTTACAGGTACGAGTGATTATCTCGATACAAATGCGATAATGAATCTTATATTTGCAAATGATCCCGATGCAAAGAAGATCGGTCTCCTCTATGATATAGGACAGGATGCAAGCACCGCACCGATCGAAGCAGCAAAGGCTTATCTTGATGACAAGGGTATAGAATATGTGGAGCATACAGGAACCAACGTGGATGAGATCGCACTTGCGGCTCAGGCTCTGGTATCCGACGGAGTGGATGCGATCTTCACACCTACCGACAATACGGTTATGACAGCTGAGCTTACAATATATGAGACACTTGCAAATGCAGGGATCCCTCATTATACGGGAGCTGATTCCTTTGCTCTAAACGGTGCATTCGTAGGCTACGGTGTTGATTATGCAAACCTTGGAGTAGAGACGGCAAATATGGTAAAGGGCATTCTTGTTGACGGAAACGATCCGGCTACTACTCCCGTTATGACATTTGATAACGGTACGGCAACCGTTAATACCGAGACCTGCGAGCTTTTAGGTCTTGATTATGAGACGGTAAAGACGGCTTTTGAACCCTACTGCTTAAGAGTTGAAGAGATAACCACTGCTGAAAGCTTTGAATGATATGAGCAATTTACTTCCTTTATTTCAAACAGCATTAGAACTCGGACTTATCGGTTCCCTTACGGTACTGGCACTGTTTTTGAGCTATTCGATGCTCAATGTCTGTGACCTTTCAACTGACGGATGTTTTACCCTTGGGGCCTGTGTCGGTGCAGTCGTGGCGATCTCAGGCCATCCGTATCTGTCCGTTATAGCAGCGATGCTTGCGGGAGTCTTATCAGGCTTTATCACCGCATTTTTACAGACAAAAATGGGCGTGGACAGTCTGCTTGCGGGTATCATAATGAATACGGCGCTGTATTCGGTAAACATAGCCATCATGGGCGGAAGTTCGCTTCTTAACATGAATAAGACAGAGACGGTGTTTACGAAGCTCGGATCGCTTTTATCAGGGACTTTCCTCTCTGAAAGCACCAAGCTTATCATCGCTTTTATCGCCGTGTCTGCTGTTGCGGTGTTCCTTTATTTTTTCCTGAAGACGAGGATAGGTCTTTCCATAAGAGCTACCGGAAACAATCCGGAAATGGTAAGATCATCATCCATAAACCCCGCGATGACAACGATAGTAGGACTCTGTGTGGCAAATGCTTTTACCGGTCTTTCAGGCTGCCTCCTCGCGCAGTCTCAGAAATCGGTAAACATTGATATCGGATCCGGAATGGTAACCATCGCACTGGCATCCCTGCTCATAGGAGGTACTTTTATAAGAAGCAGGAGAATAGGTCTAAGACTTATAGGAACGGTGATCGGTGCTTTCATCTTCAGACTTGTATATACGATAGCCTTAAGATTTAACATGCCCGCATATATGTTAAAACTGGTATCGTCAGTGATCGTTATAATCGCCATCTCGGGACCTTACTTAAAGAGCAGGTTTCCGGAGTTTTACAAAAAAATGGGGAGGAAGGGATAGATGCTTGAGATAAAAAACATATCAATGACCTTCAATCCCGGGACTGTTAATGAAAAAAAGGCACTGTCGGACCTTTCTCTTTCGGTAAACGACGGGGATGTCATATCGATCATCGGTTCAAACGGAGCCGGAAAGTCGACCCTTTTCAACGCTATAGCAGGATCCTTTATCGTGGATAGCGGAAGCATATTTCTTGACGGAAAGGATATAACCTTTACGCCGGGACACGTAAGGGCCAAGGAGATCGGCCGTCTGTTTCAGGATCCCCTAAAGGGTACGGCTCCCGATATGAGCATAGAGGAAAACCTTGCGCTTGCAGCCGGAAGCGGCGGATGGTTAAGCCGCATATCCAAAAAGGAAAAACAGATGCTTCGCGAGAAAGTAGCTCTTTTAAACATGGGACTTGAAGACCGGATGGACAGCCCTGTAGGTCTCTTATCCGGCGGACAGAGACAGGCTCTGACACTTTTGATGGCAACGATAAATCCGCCGAAGCTTCTGCTTTTGGATGAACATACGGCAGCCCTTGATCCGGCCACCAGTGAAAAGGTCATGGAGCTTACGCAGAGGATCGCTAAGGAAAACAGACTGACCTGTCTCATCATAACCCATAACATGCAGGCCGCCCTTACTCAGGGAAACCGGACGCTTATGATGGAAGAAGGAAAGATCATACTTGATATTTCAGGTAAGGAACGTGATAAAATGACAGTAGATGACCTGCTAAAAATGTTCAGGGAAAGATCGGGTCATGAGCTGTTAAATGACAGGATGCTGCTTTCATAGGGCGACGTGCTTAAAAATGGTTACAGGTGAGGAAATATGCCGGATAAAAACGAAAACTTGAAATATTACGGAATTAAGGAAGTACCGGAGCTTATAATACATGGCAGGACATTGTTAAAAAACGATGTCCTGCCATTGTTCTGGAATAACAGCGGTATAGAAGTTTGCTGTGACGGAACTGAGCTGTGGATAACGGTTGAATCGGATTATGATATTTACGAGCCCTGGTATGCGGTGGAGATAAACGGAGCTTTAATAACCCGCAGTATGCTGTATCCCGGAGAGAACAGGATATGTCTGTTTCGGAATATGTCAAAAGGGGTGATAAAGAGGGTCTTTTTCTACAGGGAGCTGCAGCCGATGGGCGATGACAGATGCAGCATGCTTGTGAAAGGCATATTCAGTGACGGTGAATTTTTCCCGGTACCTAAATACGATCACAGGATAGAGTTTATCGGGGACAGTATTTCCTCCGGGGAAGGAACCTATGGTGCCGGGGATGATATGGACTGGATCCCGATGTACATGTCATCGAGCAGGAATTATATCAATATGATCGCAAAGAAGTTAAATGCCGATGTCCGCATCATCTCTCAGGGGGGATGGGGTGTATATTGCAGTTTTGATGCCGACAGAAAACACAGTATTCCGGTAATATATGACAAAATATGCGGTCCTGCACGCGGAGAATACAATAAGAGCTTGGGGGCAGCAGAAAAGTACGATCCGTCCGACTGGCAGGCTGATGCTGTAGTCATAAACCTTGGAACCAATGATGCCACGGGGGTTGCAGCAGATCCGTCTCTTAGCATGGATGAATGTGAACGGGCGGTTAAGGAGTTCTTAAAAAAACTCCGCGGTTACTATAAAAAAGCACATCTTCTATGGGTATACGGAATGTTAGGTTATGATATAAACACAAACCTGAGCCGAGCCGTAAACGATTATATAAATGAGACAGGAGATAAAAACGTATCGTACCTGACTCTTCCAAACACACTTTCCGATGAACTCGGCTCCCGCATGCATCCCGGTCTGAAAAGCCACGCTAAGGCTGCAGCAATGATAGCGGATTATCTGTCAGGCAGATTATAAATATTCATGTTGCAATTTAGCTAAAAATGAGTAAAATTAACTTAACAAAATCCGAACAGCAGTCAGAGGTAGATTGTCATGCCAAAGAAAATCACAATGTCAGATATTGCCGAAGAGCTTGGGATCAGCACGGTTACCGTTTCAAAAGCACTGTCGGGACAAAAGGGTGTAAGCGAGGAAATGCGAAAGCGCATCATGGATATCGCTGAGGAGAAGGGATATCATAAATCATTTTCTTCAAAGGGAAATGAAGATTTCAAGATAGGTGTCCTGATCGGGGCAAGATACCTTGGGAACATAGATTCCTTTTACGGGCATATGTATCAGATCTTTTCGGCCAAGGCTGCAAAAGCAGGTTCTTTTACCATGCTGGAAGAATTAAGCGACGAGGATGAACAGAAGCTTGTATATCCTAAGCTCATAGGAGACGGGAATGTAGATGCCATCGTTATCATGGGAGCGCTTAGCGAAGGATATCTTAATATGTTGGATGAAAAGCTTTCGGCCCCTGTCTTTTATATGGATTTTACCGACAGGAAACACCAGAAGGATTCGGTTATTTCCGGAAGCTTCTACGGAGCCTATATCCTGACCAATCATCTGTTTGACAAGGGTCATAAGGACATAGGATATGTAGGAACTCTGCTTTCAACACCTTCGATCACCGACAGATATCTCGGGTATATCAGGGCTTTAATGGAGCATGGTCTTTCCGTAAATAAAGACTGGGTCTTAAACGACAGAGATATGATAACGCAGGAGGTAGATCTTGACAAAAATATCAGACTGCCAAAAAAAATGCCGACTGCCTTTGTCTGCAACTGTGATCTGACAGCCAGCATGTTTATTCAGTATCTGAAGGGAAAAGGGTATAAAGTTCCCGAAGATGTTTCGATAGTAGGATATGATGATTTCGTGTATTCCGGAAACAACGAAACAGGGATCACGACTTATAAAGTGGATATGGATGAGATGGTAAGAAGGACCTTAAAAAGAATACTTCATACCTTAAGAGGAGAAAAATACAGAGGCGGACTCAGCATAGTGGAAGGATGCCTTGTAGAAAGGGAAAGTGTAAAGCGGATAGCAAAGTAAACGCTTAAGGGTGTATCGTTTTTCCCAAAGATCAGTATATGTGCAGCATATCACAGAGCATTTTGCGATGGTTAATTTAGCCAAAAACAAGATGCCCTTTTTGTTTATTAAGTAGAAGTTAAGGTATAATTTAGCTAATGGATTGACTAACTAAACTTAATGAATTAAAATTAATTTAGCTAAAAGCTCATCTACACTAATAGGAGGAAGATATGAAAGGAAAAAGATTTTTAGCATTGGCAACAGCTGCTGTTATGATCGCATCTTTAACCGGCTGCGCATCAACCGGCAGTGTAAACACAGTAACTAATGACGCTGACACAGCAGATAAGACTGAGACTGCAGAAGCAGGAGAACTCTCATACACAACTCTCAATCTTGATGATAACAAGGATCTTACGGCATCGATCAAGTTCCTTCATCACAAGACAGACCGTGAGGCTGACGGAACGATGGCAAATATGATCGCTGAGTTCAATAAGGAGTTCCCGGGTATCACCGTATCGACGGAAGCCGTTACGGATTATGCAGAGGATTCGCTTCTTCGTCTTTCAACAGGTGACTGGGGCGATATAATGTTTATCCCCGCTGTTGACAAGTCAGACCTTGCAACGTACTTTATGCCGCTTGATACTCTTGACAATCTTTCGGCAGAGCTTAACTTTGTTGATAGCTGGCAGTTTGACGGTTTATGCTACGGTATACCTTACATGGCAAATGCACAGGGCGTTCTTTATAATAAGAAGGTATTTGCTGATGCAGGTATCACAGAGCTTCCCAAGACTCCCGCAGAATATGTTGCTGACCTTAAGCTCATTAAGGACAACACAGATGCCATCCCTCTTTACACAAACTATGCAGCAGGCTGGACAATGGGTGCCTGGGATGCATATGTAGGAATAGTTACAAACGGTGATAACACTTACTTCAACCAGAAGCTTGTTCATACAAAAGAGCCGTTTGCTGATCCCGGTGACGGCACGGGCGCTTACAACCTTTATAAGATACTGTATGATGCCTGCGCAGAAGGCCTTATCGAGGACGACTACACGACAACCGACTGGGAAGGCTGCAAAGGAATGCTTAACAGAGGTGAGATCGGATCAATGGTTCTTGGTTCATGGGCATATGCTCAGATGCAGGAAGCAGGTGATACACCTGAGGATGTTGGATACATGCCGTTCCCTATGACAGTAGGCGGAAAGCAGTATGTAAACGCCGGTGGTGACTACAACTACTGCATCAATGTGAATTCATCAGATGAGAACAAGCTCGCTTCACTTGTATTCATCAAGTGGATGGTAGAAAAGTCAGACTGGTGCTTCAACGAAGGCGGTTACACAGTAGTTAAGGGCGGCCAGAATCCCGATATGTATGCCGCATTTGACGGCTGCGAAGTCCTTTCGGATCAGCCCGCACTTCCCGGAGAAGAGACATTCGTTAATGATATGAACTCAGAGTCCGAGCTTTCGATCAATGCAGGCGGAAATGATAAGGTTCAGAGGATCGTTGAGGCCGGAGCTACAGGCTCAGAAAGCTTTGATGATATCATGGCTGACTGGAATAAAAAGTGGCAGGATGCACAGGAAGAGCTTGGAATAGAAGTTCTGTACTGATAATTTAGTTTAGCTTTCTTCATAGCCGGAGAGGCGGATTAACTCTCCGGCTATATTTTTGGCACTATACACATTTGTATTGCAGCATTGATGGAGCATTTTATGAAGAATAAAAGAACATTTGGACAATGGATCAAAAGCAGAGACGGACAGAAAGTCCTTGTCATGTTTGCATTTATGGTGGTTCCGCTTCTTCTTTTATTTGTATTTACCTATTTACCGTTTGCCGAGATGTTCGGCTTCAGTTTTTATAACATGAAATACGTAGGAGCCCGCAAATTTGTCGGTCTCAAAAATTACGTAAAGGTATTTCAGAGAGATGACTGTTTTGGGGCACTAAGACTCAGCCTGTACTATATGCTCGGCTCTGTCATCCAGCTTTCACTTGCTCTTTACCTTGCGACCATCTTAAGTTTCAAAGTAAAAGGCGGAGCTTTGTTCAAAGGTTTTATGTTTTTCCCATACCTTATAAACGGTATTGCGATCGGATTTATCTTTAAGTTCTTTTATACAAGGGGATTCGTATTTGACACAGTACTTCAGTGGTGCGGCTTTCAGCTTGATAACCTTCCGTACTGGCTGAGAGATCAGCGCGTTAACAACTATTCGCTCGTGGGTACTTCGGTCTGGAGATACTTCGGTCAGAACATGGTTTTGTTTATCGGTGCGATCATGTCAGTAGATTCAGAGCTCTACGAAGCAGCCATGCTTGATGGTGCCAACAGATTCCAGCAGTTTAAATACATCATCCTGCCAAGCATCAAGACGATAGTCGTACTTAACGTGATCCTTTCCATCACAGGATCCCTCAGTGCTTTCGAACCGCCATATGTTATCACGGATGGTGCAAACGGCACCGGAACGTACTTTGTGGTAATGCATGAGATCGCGCACACCCAGCAAAAGGTCGGACTTGCTTCAGCCATGGCTATAGTGCTTCTCATCATCATCTTTATCGCTACGCTTCTTCAGAAGATATTCTTTAAATATGTCTTCAGAAGTGCTGAGGACGAGGATCCTAAAGCTGCGGCAAGAAGAGAAAGAGCTGTCGCAAGGAGCCTTAAGAGACAGAAAAGATATGCAGCTAAGGGAGGTGTCTAGATGGAACAGCTTAAAAAGACCGGAAAAGGCGTACTTACCTTTTTCAAATACCTTTCACTGGTTTTCTTTTCATTCCTTGCGGTACTTCCCGTTGTATCCTGTGTGATCACCGCATTTAAGACTGACACGGAATATCAGTCTACAAATGTTATGACACTGCCTGACAGCTGGTTTAATTTTACCAATTTTACCCAGGCTTTTAAGCAGGCCGGTATGGGCAGGGCGTTTATGAATTCGACGATCATACTTGTTTTTGTACTGCTCTTTTCGGTGATAATAGGAACCCAGCTTGCTTATGTGCTTAACAGGTTCAAGTTCTTTGGCAATACGATCATCAGAGCGCTGTTTCTGTTTGCTTCACAGCTTCCCGGAGTTGCCATGCAGATCGCTGTTTATGAGATCATGCACAATCTTGGATTTATCAATTCCCTTATGGGCTATATCATCATGATGTGCGGAACGGATATCATCTCGATCTACATCTACATTCAGTTCTTTGAGAATATCGATTACTCTCTTGATGAATCGGCGATCATCGATGGTGCAAACTACTTTACGATCTTTTACAGGGTACTGTTTCCTCTTCTCAAGCCTGCGATCGTTACAAGCTGCATATTAAAGGGAGTAGGAACCTACAACGAATACTACTGTGCAAATCTTTATCTTCAGGATAAAAAAAGGTATGCAACGGTAGCAACATCTCTGTACACCTTCGTCGGTCCTCTCGGGAGTAAATACAATCTTATCTGTGCGGGCGTTATCATCTCACTTCTTCCTGCACTCATAGTGTTTATCCTCTGTCAGAAGCAGATCTATTCGGGACTTACCGCAGGTGCAGTTAAGGGATGACCGGCAAAAGAGGTAAAGAAAAATGGTAACAGAGGTTAGTAAACATCTCTCAGAGAGGATCATTCCTTTCTGGAAAAAGCTGAGAGATGATAAATATGGCGGATATTACGGGTTTCTTTCTTATGACCTTGAACTTGACAGGGAAGCAGAAAAGGGATGCATTTTAAACAGCAGGATCCTGTGGTTTTTTTCAAGTGCGTATCTTCTGTTAAAGGATGAAACTCTTCTTGATGAAGCGGTACATGCGTATGAGTTTATGACGAAGTACTGCATAGATAAGGAAAATGGCGGCATCTTCTGGTCCATGACCTATGACGGAAAAGTGCTTGATCCTACCAAACATACTTACAACCAGGCCTTTGCGATCTATGCTCTTTCGGCCTATTATGAAGCATCCGGCGATGAAGAGGCACTTTTACTTGCAAAAGAGCTTTATGAGATAGTGGAGACAAAATGCAGGGACAGCATAGGTTATCTTGAAGCGGCCAATGAGAGATTTGAAAAAACAGAAAACGATAAGCTGTCGGAAAATAATGTGATCGCGGACAGGACCATGAACACAATGCTTCATGTACTTGAGGCTTACACGGAGTTTTACAGGGTGAGTAAGGAGCCCGGTGCGAAAAATGCAATCGAAGAGATGCTCACTCTTTTTGCAGATAAGATATACAATCCAAAGCTTCACAGACAGGAAGTGTTCTTTGACAATTCCTATAAGCCGATCATAGATCTTCACAGCTATGGTCATG
This sequence comes from Lachnospiraceae bacterium, assembly GCA_024699595.1. The sequence continues at coordinate 9,762 of JAILPG010000056.1, forward strand.
ATATCGAGACTACCTGGCTTGTGGACAGGGCAGTTGAAACGATCGACGATGAAGAGTATAACTGGGATAAAAAGATCACTCCCATCACAAAGGATCTTGCGGAAAATATCCTTAAGAACGTTTTTGACGGCCGCTCACTTCCGAATGAGTGTGAAAGGGGAGTTGTCGATGAAAAAAGAATATGGTGGGTCCAGGCAGAATGTGTCGTTGGCTTTGTAAATGCATACAACAGATCCGGAAACACCGACAGAAAGTATCTTGAAGCAGCAGAAAGATGTCTTGATTTTATCTTAGAATATGTTGTTGATAAGAGAAGCTCTTCCGAGTGGTTCTGGGCGGTAAACAAAGACGGAAGTCCGGTGGAAGGATTTCCCATAGTGGAGCCCTGGAAATGTCCTTATCACAACGGACGAATGTGTATAGAAATCATAAGGAGATTAAAATGATACATCCTAAATATTTTGAGTTAGAAAAAGAGCTTGAGGAGCTCATAAACAGGCCAAATAAAAAAAGTGATTTCTACAACGGGATCTACGACAGATATGAAAACCCTGTCCTTACAAGAGAACATGCACCGGTATTCTGGAAATATGATATCAACCGGGAGACAAACCCGTATTTTATGGAGCGGCTTGGAATAAATGCGGTCATGAATTCGGGTGCTGTTTACTTAAACGGAAGATATTATCTGATCGCAAGGGTTGAAGGCTCAGACAGAAAGTCATTCTTTGCGGTAGCTGAAAGTGACAGGGGAACGGAAGGCTTCAGATTCTGGGATCATCCTGTGGTACTTCCCGATACGGAAGTTAATGAAACAAATGTATACGATATGAGACTTACAAGTCACGAAGATGGCTATATTTACGGAGTGTTCTGCTCAGAGTCCAAGGATAAAAACAATCCAGACCTTTCCGCAGCGGTTGCTGAGGCCGGGATCGTAAGGTCAAGAGATCTTAAGAGTTGGGAGAGACTTCCGAATCTTAAGACACTTCGTTCTCCGCAACAGAGAAATGTCGTATTACATCCTGAATTTATTGACGGAAAATACGCCTTTTATACAAGACCGATGGATGACTTTATTGAGACCGGCAGCGGAGGCGGAATAGGCTTTGGTCTTTGCGATGATATTGAGCATGCCGTAATCGATGAAGAGAAGATGACAAGCATCCGCAGATATCACCAGATTACAGAAGCCAAGAACGGAGCAGGTGCCGTACCCATCAAGACTGAAAGAGGATGGATACATATCGCACACGGCGTAAGAAATACGGCAGCAGGTCTTCGTTATGTCATTTATGCATTTGCAACAGATCTTAAGGATCCATCCAGGGTGATCGCAGAGCCTTCCGGACTTCTTATCGGACCAAGGCATGGTGAAAGAGTGGGAGATGTAAGCAATGTTGTATTTACAAACGGTGCCATCGTAAATGAAAACAATGAAGTCTTTATATATTACGCTTCATCCGATACAAGGCTTCATGTTGCGGGCACAACGATCGACAGGCTTATCGATTATGTATTCAATACGCCCACGGATCCGGGCAGAAGTGCTGATTGTGTCAGACAAAGGTGCGGGCTTATCGATTCCAATCTTGAATTGTTAAAAAGCGATAAAGGAGAATGAAACATGCCGAAGTATAAAATGATCAGTGAACCGCTAAAAAATATTCCCTGGCAGGAAGGTCCAGAAAGCTTAGACGGAGCTCCCGTCTGGAGATATAAAGATAATCCGGTCATAGGCAGAAACCCTCTTCCCGGTGTTTCAAGGATCTTTAACAGTGCAGTCATGCCTTATGAAGGAAGATTCATCGGTGTGTTCAGAGGCGAGCAGACAAACGGTATTCCATACATCTATCTTGGCAGAAGCGAGGATGCCATTCACTGGGATTTCGAGCCGGAAAAGATCCCTTTTACCGATAAAGACGGCAATCCTTTTATGCCGCGATATGCATATGATCCAAGACTCGTAAAGGTGGAGGATACATACTATATCATCTGGTGCCAAGATTTTTACGGCGCTTCGATCGGAATGGCAAAGACAAAAGACTTTAAGACATTTGAAAGACTTGAGAATCCTTTCATTCCTTTCAACAGAAATGCTGTCCTTTTCCCGAGAAAGGTCAATGATAAGTTCCTTATGCTCTCAAGACCTTCGGACTCCGGACATACACCTTTTGGCGATATCTTTCTTTCGGAAAGCCCCGATATGGAGTACTGGGGACATCACAGACATGTTATGGAACGTTCTCCTGAATGGTGGGAGTCTGTTAAGATCGGAAGCGGCGCAGCTCCCATCGAGACTTCGGAAGGATGGCTCTTATTCTATCACGGTGTGAGCAGTACATGTAATGGATTTGTATATTCTATAGGTGCAGCGATCCTTGATATTGATGAGCCTTCAAGGGTTAAGTACCGCTGCAGCGATTTTCTGCTTACTCCTGAGGAGTGGTACGAGGAGAGAGGCTTTGTCCCTAATGTCTGCTTCCCCTGCGCAACACTTCATGACTCGGAGACTGGCAGGATCGCAATATACTACGGTGCGGCAGACAGCTATGTAGCTCTTGCATTTACAAGACTTGATGACATTATTGATCATATAAAGGAGCATTCTGTTGTCCGTGAAAGTGACACAGAGCCCGGGATCAGATAAGGAATGACTATGATAACATTTGATGAAAAAAAGGCCTTGGTAAATCCCGGTAATAATGCCAGGTTTTCAAGGGTATTTAAAAAGCTTGAAGAAGGAAAAAATGTAACGATCGGCTTCCTTGGGGGATCTATCACCCAGGGAAGTCTTTCTTCTGAGCCGGAAACATGTTATGCCTACAGGGTATATGACTGGTTAAGAAACAGATTTAAAGAGTCACGGATAACTTATGTGAATGCGGGAGTTGGCGGAACAACGTCGGTTTTTGGTTCGGCAAGGGCAGATGCAGATGTTCTTTCGCATGATCCGGACATAGTGTTTGTAGAGTTTTCCGTAAATGATGAGTGCAATGAATATTTTTATGAGAGCTATGAAGGGCTTATAAGGAAACTTCTGTATTCTGAAAAAAAGCCGGCTGTAGCGGCAATCTTCAATTTTTACTACGAAAACGGAAAATCGGCACAAAGGCTTCATTCCAAGGTTGCCAGATACTATGATATCCCTGCGGTATCCGTGCTTGATGCGATTTATAAGGATATTCTGTCCGGAAAGATCGAGGATATAAAGCTCCTTTCTCCTGACGGTCTTCACCCAAACGATACCGGACATGAGCTTCTTGGCAGGATAGTGATAGAGCTTATTAACGTCCTGTATGAGCGGTACAGATCAGGAGATATCCGGAGTGAAACAGCAGAAAAAAAGGAACCGCTTACACAAAATGCTTTTGAATCGGCATTAAGGCTTGACAACAGGAATTACAGGGCTCATCTTGAAGGCTTTACAGAGGATAAGTCTTTGCAGCTTTGTGTAAGCGACTGCTTTAAAAACGGCTGGCTTGGATCAAAACAGAATGACAGGATAGTCTTTGACTTAAGCGGCGAATATGAATGTACCGGGATCGCGATCCAGTATAGTAAGACCATAAAGCGCCCTGCCCCTGTTATATCTGTTACCGTGGACGCAGATACAGAAAAGAAAACTGTGATCGATGCCGCATTTGAGGAAACATGGGGGGACCTTTTGGATATAAGGCAGCTTATCCTTCATGAGGAAAAGGCACCTCATAAGCTTGAAATAGAAGTTATTGATGATAAAGACGGAAGAGCCGTGAAATTTAATCTGGTTTCTGTTATCATTACAAGGTGATCATATTCTGTTTTTCTGGAAACTATTGAGAAACAGGTGACCTGTGTTTCTATAATTGCGGAAGGAGAAGGTATGGAGAGAGCGAAGGTTTGTTTTACCGATTTCAGGACTGTACTGGGTGTGAGTCTTACGGACAAGCTTAAAAAGCTTATAAGACGTGCCGGTATCGGATCGATCGACATGGAAGGCAAGTTTGTTGCGATAAAGATGCACTTTGGAGAGCTTGGAAACCTTGCTTATCTGCGTCCGAACTATGCAAAGGCAGTTGCCGATGTGATCAAGGAAGAAAACGGACTGCCGTTTCTTACGGACTGCAATACCCTGTATCCCGGCAGCAGAAAGCATGCGCTTGAGCATCTTGACTGCGCTAACATAAACGGATTCAACCCCACTACAACAGGATGCCAGATAATCATAGCAGACGGTCTGAGGGGAACGGATGATGTGATCGTGCCGGTTCCAAACGGGGAATACTGCAAAGAAGCATATATCGGACATGCGGTAATGGATGCGGATATTTTTATCTCTCTCAACCATTTTAAGGGGCATGAACAGGCAGGCTTTGGCGGTGCGATAAAGAATATCGGGATGGGCTGCGGGTCCCGTGCCGGAAAGATGCATCAGCATAACAGTGGGCAGCCGCATGTTATCTCAGAAGCATGCAGGGGATGCAGGAGATGCGCAAAGGAATGCGGATCCGATGCCATTATATATAAGGAAGATAAAAAAGCGTGGATAGACCCCGAAAAGTGCAAGGGCTGCGGCCGCTGCATCGGCGCCTGTGCCTTTGATGCGATAGTAAACAATAACTGGGATGCGCCCCAGATGCTTGGACGCCGCATGGCAGAGTATACGGCGGCTGTTTTAAACGGAAGACCGCATTTTCACATAAGCCTGATAACCGATGTATCACCGAACTGTGACTGTCACGGGGAAAATGATGCGCCCATTCTTCCGGATATCGGAATGCTTGCATCCTTTGATCCTGTGGCTCTCGATCAGGCCTGCGTCGATCTGTGCCAGCAGGCAGAGCCGATCAGAAACAGCCAGCTTGGAGACAATATGGCAGGGCCTCATTTCCATGACCACGGAAATGTATGGCAGAACAGCAATCCCAATGTTTCCTGGGCAGAGACCCTTGAGCATGCAGAAAAGCTTGGGATCGGAACAAGAGAATATGAGCTGGTCACGATGAAGTGACAGGATATTATTAAGGAATAAACGGGCTTTTGTCCGGGCATCATTAAACATGGAACAGACAGAAAACGGAAAAGATCTGAATAACAATGAGAACGTAAACGGGAAAACAAAAAAAGATCCCCTTGAGTGGGAGGAGATAAGCTGTGAGCATATCTTACAGGATGAGTGGATGGATGTAAGAAGATCCGCATACCGTTTTCCCGACGGAAGTATATTTGAGCCTTATTACAGCTACAGCCGCAGAGATTATGTAGTGATAGTCGCATCTGATACGGAAGGAAAATACATCTGCGTACGTCAGTACAGACAGGGTATCAAAAAAGTTACAACTGAGTTTCCTGCCGGAGGAATAGAAAAAAAAGACGGGGCAAAGGAAACAGGAGGCTTTTATCACGGAACGGAAGAAGATGCGCTGATAGCGGCCAAAAGGGAACTTATCGAGGAAACGGGTTATGAGTCGGATGACTGGACCCATCTTCTTACTGTGCCGTCAAATGCGACTCTTGCGGATAACTATGCCTATATGTTCGTGGCAAAAAACTGCAGAAAAGTTACAGGGCAGTCCCTTGATGAGACCGAATTTCTTAATATTATAAGACTGTCTGCCGACGAGATCGAGAAACGTATTCAGGACGGCGGATTCCAGCAGGTGGATCATATCGCAGCCTGGCTTCTGTCAAAAAGCCGGTAAGGTCGGGTGGAAAGGCCCGGCCCTTTTTTTTGACCGCAGACCGCAAAACCGCAAATAGAGTCAATTCGAAGGCCATAAATCCCAAAGAAAAAACAAAAAAATGAAAAAAAAACAAAAAAGGCTGTTGACATCCTACGACAGTCGTAGTACATTTACTCCATCAGACATGGTACGACAGTCGTAGTACGATAGACATAGCACGATAAACATAGTACGAGAGACGTGGTACATCTGACAGGCAGTACATTTTTACAAGGAGGAGAAGAAATGGTTGAAATCAGCAGCGATGTGATCCGCGGATACAACGATACCATGATCCTGAACGTTCTCTTAAAGGAACCGTCGTACGGATATGAAATATCCAAGCAGATAAGAAACATCTCTGATGATAAATATATCATCAAGGAAACAACTCTTTACTCTGCATTCACCAGGATGGAAAAAAACGGTTATGTGGAGTCCTTTACGGGGGGAGTGGATACGCCGGGTAATGAAAAGAAGCGTACCTATTACAGGATAACCGATGAGGGAAAGAATTATTACGACGCTAAATGTGAGGAATGGGATCTGACCAAAGAAGTTGTAGAGAAATTTATCGAGCATAAGGAGAACAGATAATGGAAACGATAAAAAATTATTTAGATGCAATGTTTGCCGCCATGCCGAATACAGCTGAGGTTAGAAAAGCCAAGGCCGAGCTTCTGCAGATGATGGAGGACAAATACAACGAGCTGATATCCGAAGGGCAGAGTGAGAACAATGCGGTAGGTACGGTTATATCCGAGTTTGGAAATCTGGATGAACTGGCTGATGACCTCGGGGTTAAACAGGAACTTGTAGAGGTACAGGAAAGAGAAGCCCAGAGTCCGAGGAGAACGGTTACTCTTGATGAGTCAAAAGACTTTATCTCAAACAGAATGAGAAAAGCCAAGTATCTGGCAGCAGGAATAATGCTATGCATCATATCCGTGGCAGCACCGATCTTTTTCGGATCAAAGGGACATGGCGCTTTAGGCGCAACATTTATGTTCCTTCTGATCGCACTGGGCGTAGGAGGCATAGTATACAGCGGGCTTATAAGTTCATCCTACAGGTTTTTGAAGACTGA
>JAILPG010000099.1 GCA_024699595.1 Lachnospiraceae bacterium
TAACCTTGCCAAGATGTGAACAGAGGATAACCTTTGCTCCATCCTTTATAAGCTTCTCTATTGTAGGAAGTGCTGCCCTTATCCTCGTGTCGTCCGTGATCTTTCCTTCCTTTAAAGGAACGTTAAAATCACATCTTACCAATACTCTTCTTCCGGAAGCATTGAAATCGTCAACGCTCTTTTTATTTAATGCCATACCAATTCCTCCTGTCTTTTTTGGTTTTAAAAACCCCGGCCAATTCTGACCGGGGTTATGATTTTCGTAAAGATCAGCCAAGCTCTGCGAAGTACTTGATAGTACGAACCATCTGGCTGGTGTATGAATTCTCGTTGTCATACCATGAAACAACCTGTACAAGATTGTCTGCGCCAACCATTGTCTGGGTAGCATCGAAGATCGATCCGTAGGTTGATCCGATGATATCTGAAGAAACGATCTCATCCTCGTTGTATCCGAATGACTCTGATGAAGCAGCCTTCATTGCAGCGTTGATCTCTTCCTTGGTAACTGACTTCTCAACTGTAGCAACAAGGATCGTGGTAGAACCTGTAGGAGTGGGAACTCTCTGTGCGGAACCGATGAGCTTTCCGTTGAGCTCAGGAATTACAAGGCCGATAGCCTTTGCAGCACCTGTTGAGTTGGGAACGATATTGATGGCACCTGCACGTGACCTTCTGAGATCTCCCTTCCTCTGAGGTCCGTCAAGGATCATCTGATCACCTGTGTAAGCATGGATCGTGCTCATGATACCTGACTTGATGGTTGCGAGATCATTAAGAGCCTTAGCCATGGGTGCTAGGCAGTTTGTTGTACATGAAGCAGCTGAAATGATCTTGTCATCCTTGGTAAGTGTCTGATGGTTAACATTGTAAACCATGGTAGGAAGATCATTTCCTGCGGGAGCAGAGATAACAACCTTCTTAGCGCCGGCATTGATATGTGCCTGAGCCTTTTCCTTGGATGTATAGAAACCTGAGCACTCAAGAACAACATCTACATCAAGCTCTTTCCAAGGGCAGTTGTTTGCATCGGGCTCCTTGTAGATCTTAAGGGTCTTGCCGTCAACAGTGATGGAATCCTCACCTGCTGTAACCTTGTCAGCCAGAGCATACTTACCCTGAGCGCTGTCATACTTAAGAAGATGAGCAAGCATCTTGGGTGTTGTAAGATCGTTGATTGCTACTACCTCGTATCCCTCTGCACCAAACATCTGTCTGAATGCAAGACGACCGATACGACCGAATCCGTTAATTGCTACTTTTACTGCCATGTTCCATTCCTCCTGAAATATATATTATATGATTACAGTGAACAAAAAACATTCACTTTGTTCAAAAAACATCATACCTATTTTAATCAATAGATAGCTAAAATACAAGGACAAAATACAACAAAAATATTAAAATACACGGCCTCCGATTATAAATTGTGCCCACAGAAAGGCCTTATGAACTCACAGATCCCTATAGCGGATAAAACACGGGCTTTCTGTTTTTGAACACTGCATAGTAGGAAAAACCGGCCGCTTCAAGTATCTGCGATGCCGCATCAAAGGCATATGCTACCGCTTCCGGAGTATGCGCATCAGCTCCTGCGGTAATGATCTCGCCGCCAAGCTCCCTGTAGCGTTTTATCACTTCAAGACAGGGATTGGTGCTCTTAAGACCTTTTCTGAGACCTCCGGTATTGATCTCGATCCCCTTGCCCTTCTCAATAAGCTTCTTAAGGATCTCATCAAGTATCTCCGAATAAGCTTCGTAGCTGTAATACTTATCCCTGTCAGGGCCGTACCTTACCACATAGTCAAGATGTCCGTATATGTCAAAATCGTCAAAGATCCTTACACTCTCAAGCTCCGACTCAAAATAGGACAGATAGGCTTCCCTCTCACTCCTCCCCTCATAGAATTCCTTATAATAGGGGTCTCTTCCATCCACCACATGGGTCGAGCCTATCACGAGATCGAAGGGATAGCTGTTTATATACTTGTGACACCGCCCCTTAAGATGGTTCTGGAATCCATACTCGATCCCAAAGAATATCTCGAGTCTGTCCTTATATTCATCTCTCACCTTTAAATAATGCTCATAATAGGCATCAGTGTTGCATTCAAAGGTTTCACCGGCCTCATTCTCGGGATAATCCATATCCATATGCTCGGTAAAGCATATCTGCTTAAGTCCCTTTGAAATGGCAGTCTGTATCTGTTCCTCCATCGGCGTTTGTGAATCTTCGGAAAATATCGAATGCATGTGAAGATCGGCATATATCATGTGATCACCCTTCCGTTTTCTTTTTTCAAAGAGAGCTCATCCCCTCGGATGAGCTCTTGTGTACACATCTCTGATATGATTATGATTGATGTTGGCATATATCTGGGTGGTGGATATATCGGAATGACCGAGCATTTCCTGTACCGCCCTGAGATCCGCGCCGTTCTCCACAAGATGCGCGGCAAAGGAATGTCTTAGCGTGTGGGGGGTAATATCTGCGTTGATGCCCGCCTTACCCGCATAGTACTTGATTATCTTCCAAAAGCCCTGTCTGCTCATCTTTCCACCCGAGCAGTTCACAAATAAGAGCTTCAGATCCTTATCGGAAAGCATTGCGTCACGGCTGTTCTTAAGATAATTCTGCAGTGAATCCTTGGCCTTGGAACCAAAGGGGATGACCCTTTCCTTGTTGGTATCCCTGCAGATGATATAACACATTCTCAGGTTGACATCATCAACGCTTAAGCTTATAAGCTCAGTCACACGTATACCGGTCGCATAGAGTATCTCTAGCATAGCCTTATCACGGATCTCCTTAGGAGTATCACCGTCCGGCTGTTCCAAAAGCCTTGCCACCTCTTCCATAGTGAGTATCTCAGGGATCTTCTTGTCGATCTTAGGTGCCTTCAGTCCGGTTGACGGATCCTCGCTTATAATGTCTTCCTTCTGACAATATGCAAAAAAGGCCTTGATAGATGCTATGTTCCTTGAGATCGTGGCTGCCTTGAAGTCGTTTTCCTTAAGAAAATCTATATAGTCAGATAAATGCTTTGATGTAATATCCCCGATCGATATGATCTTCTGCTCGCCCAGAAATTTCTGGAGTTTTTTCAGATCTCTCTGATATGACAGTTCAGTATTTGTGGAAGTTTTCTTTGTATTATGTAAATATGAAATAAATGCGGAAATCGTCTTGTCCATAGTACAAAAAATAACCTTTTAAGAATAAAAAATGTGGTTCTCATACACGCCACTTATGTAAGTATAATCAAAACCGGCCACTTTTGCAATTGAAAAATTCCTTATTTTTACCGCATTTTCCTGCTTTGAACAAAAAAAACACAACATGTTGCAAGAAGCTTATATTCTGTCACAACATGCTGTGAAATAAAAAATATAAAAATATATTGAATATCACTTTTTGTTTACATAACATTGCTGTCATGAAATTTTATGTAACTGTATGTTAAGATCCGGGCACGGCCGGTCATGATCTCTTACTTCCGGTCATTTCTGGTCACGGCTTATCATGGCTCTGTATGTCATGAGCCCTGCTATGGTCTTTGCATCGACTATATCGCCGTTTATCACCATGTCAGTAAGTTCATCCATGGTATAGGCCGCAACATCGATAAACTCATCCTCGTCAAGATGCTGCTGTGTCTTATACAGATTTTTTGCCAGATATATATCGATCTTTTCATTGCAGAACGCAACGGTGGTATAAAGTGTCAGCAGAAAAGAAATGTCTTTTTTATCGGCCTTGTATCCGGTCTCTTCCTCAAGCTCCCTGTAAGCGCACTCAAGTGTTGGCTCATCTGCACTGTTCCTGCCGCCCGCAGGCAGTTCAAGCGTATATGAATCTATGGCATTTCTGTACTGTCTCACCATAAGGATACGTCCGTCATCCATAACGGGAACCACGGCCGCCGCTCCCTTATGTTTTATGAAGTCAAAATATTCCGTGCCGCCTTCGGGAAGCTGCATGGTATCCCTGTAAATATCCACTATTGCGCCATTGTGGATAAGATCTCTTTTTATCCTTTCCGGTCTCTCCAACATATAAAGATTCTCCCTCTTTTTAATCTGTTTCTGTAAATCTGTGTCTCAGATAAGAACAGGAGCCCGTATCAGATACGGACTCCCGGATTACTTCTTTTACTTCGCATAATCGGTAACGCGGCTCTCTCTTATAACATTCACTTTTATCTGACCGGGATAATTCATTTCGGTCTCGATCTGTTTACTGATGTCTCGAGCCATCAATACCATGTCATCATCGCTAACCTGTTCAGGAATAACCATGATCCGAACCTCTCTGCCTGCCTGAATGGCAAAAGATTTGTCCACTCCTTTATAGGAATTTGTAATATCTTCCAACTGTTTTAATCTGTTAGTATATGCATCCAGAGTCTCACGCCTTGCACCCGGTCTTGCAGCGGATATCGTATCGGCTGCCTGGACTATGCAGGCGAACAGTGACTGTGGTTCCACATCTCCATGATGTGCTTCTACAGCATTTATAACAACCGCATTTTCTTTGTACTTTCTGCAAAGCTCAACGCCAAGCTGTACGTGCGAGCCTTCTTTTTCATGGTCTACGGCCTTGCCTATATCATGCAGAAGTCCTGCACGCTTTGCAAGTCTGACATCCACACCGATCTCGGATGCCAAAAGACCGCATAAAAGCGAGACTTCGATGGAATGCTTCAAAGCATTCTGTCCGTATGATGTTCTGTACTTCATCCTTCCAAGGAGCTTTACAAGCTCAGGATGTATGCCATGAACACCTGTCTCAAGAGTGGCCGCCTCACCCGCTTCACGGATGGTATTCTCCACTTCTTTCCTGGCCTTTTCAACCATTTCTTCTATCCTTGCCGGATGTATACGTCCGTCAACGATAAGCTTTTCGAGAGCGATCCTTGCGATCTCTCTTCTTACAGGATCAAAAGCCGATAAAACAACTGCCTCGGGTGTATCGTCGATTATAAGATCCACGCCGGTGAGGGTCTCGATGGTACGGATATTTCTTCCTTCCCTTCCTATGATCCTTCCCTTCATATCATCGCCCGGCAACGGAACGACTGATATCGTTGTCTCTGCCACATGGTCGGCCGCGCACTTCTGAATGGCATTTACTACATATTCCTTAGCCTTCTTGTTTGCTTCCTCCCGTGCTTTCTGATCCATTTCCTTGATAAGCACTGCGGTTTCATGCTTAACATCTTCTTCAACAATTTTTAAAAGATATTCTTTTGCCTGTTCGGAGGTCAAACCGGAGATTCGTTCCAATTCCTGTACACGTTGTTCATTAAGCTTAGAAATCTCTGCTTTCTGTTTTGCCAGTGTCTCTTCTTTTGCCTGTAAGCTGGCTTCGCGCTTCTCTATAGCCTCAGTCTTCTTATCAACATTTTCTTCCTTCTGCTGTAATCTTCTTTCCTGACGCTGTAACTCGGCTCTTCTGTCTTTGGTCTCTTTCTCGAGTTCGTTCCTCGTACGGATCGATTCCTCTTTGACCTCTAAAAGTCCTTCGCGCTTCTTCGCCTCAGCGGTCTTTAAAGCCTCATCTATGATATCTCTGGCTTTCTGCTCGGCATTGCCGATCTTCTGTACGTCCGCTTTAGAGCGATTCTGGTAGCCAACCCTGTAAGCAACGATACCTGTTGCTATAAGAAGAACCACTGCAATGATAATCACAACGGTTTCCACAGGGCACCTCCTTATTTAGTTTTCATTGTACGTTTATACGGTAAATAATAGTACTTTCCAAACTACAACAAATAACATAATAAACTTTCGGCAGAGTTATGTCAAGTCAACCTTTAAGCTCGTCATAGACCCTCTCTATGTCATTTAACTTAAAGCCTTTCCTGTACAGGGATGAGAAAATGCGTATTTTTGTCTTCTCATCTATCTCTTCCTGAGAATGACCAAGTTTTTTCTGCATGAGTTTTTTGAGAAGCTCAAGATTGGTGTCCATGCTTATTATTCCTGCATCCCTGCAGTTATCCATGGCAGTCTCTATATCATCCGCAGATACACCTTTTGAAAGGAGTCTGTTTTTTATCTCAAAAATTGCCGCCCTGTCACTGACAGAGCGTATATAATTCTCCGCATATCTGATGTCATCGGCATAATGCAGGCTCAGTACATAGCTTATCGCATCCTCGATCACCACTTGCGGGTAGAGCGCCTCCGAAAGCTTCGCCCTCAGTTCCTTTACGCTCTTGTCCTGTTTCTTAAGAATATGCAGGGCATATGCCCTGCATCTCTTCTTTAAAATATTATCAATGATACCGTCATATACATCATCAGAAAGGACATCTCCAATTTTTAACGGATGATCCTTAAGGTCGGAATCATAAAGAACAAAAGCGAATTCATCATTTAAGAATATCTTATACTTTCCTTTTTTATATTCTGCTATGTCCGTTACGGTCATTTTATACAGGTACCTCTTTGATCTTTAGTCTTCCTTATCCTGTGCGGCTTCCTTTGATGCAGCATCTTCAGAAGCAGGTATCAGGCCGTAATGCATGCGGACCTTTTTGTCGATCTCTGCAAGAACCTCGGGATTCTCATCAAGATACACCTTGGTATTCTCACGTCCCTGTCCGATCTTCTGACCTTCATAGGAATACCATGCACCGGACTTGTTGATCACATCAATGCCCGCTGCAAGATCCAGTATGTCTCCCGTGGAGGATATGCCGGTTCCGAACATGATATCAAACTCAGCTTCCTTAAACGGAGGAGCGATCTTGTTCTTTACCACCTTGACCCTTGTACGGTTGCCTATTACCTCTCCGCCCTGCTTGATCGCCTCGATACGGCGTACATCAAGCCTTACGGACGAATAGAACTTAAGCGCCCTTCCGCCGGTGGTCGTCTCGGGATTGCCGAACATCACGCCGACCTTTTCCCTGAGCTGGTTGATAAATACAACGGTACAGTTGGACTTGGATATGACTGCCGTAAGTTTCCTGAGTGCCTGGGACATAAGCCTTGCATGCAGTCCCACATGTGAATCACCCATATCACCGTCTATCTCAGCCTTGGGAACCAGGGCCGCAACCGAATCCACCACTATGATATCCACAGCGCCGGACCTGACCATGGTCTCGGCTATCTCGAGAGCCTGTTCTCCGTTGTCGGGCTGTGATATATAGAGGTTATCTATATCCACTCCTATATTCTTGGCATATACGGGATCAAGCGCATGCTCCGCATCTATAAATCCTGCTATTCCGTCTCTCTTCTGCACCTCTGCGATCATATGCAGCGTAAGCGTCGTCTTTCCGGAAGATTCCGGGCCGTATACTTCTATGATCCTTCCTTTCGGTATCCCTCCAAGCCCTAAAGCTATGTCAAGACTCAGAGATCCTGTAGGGATGGTCTCTATGTTCATGTTCTGCTGGTTATCCCCGAGCTTCATAACAGATCCCTTACCGTACTGCTTCTCAATCTGTGCAAGTGCCGCATCAAGTGCTTTGTATTTTTCGTTTTTTTCCATGATGATCTCCTTTACATCCCCTTTTTATATGGCCCGAACAGTTTATGAACATGTGTTCGTATTTATAAAATAAAACACCTGTTCGATTATGTCAAGGGGTTTTTTAAAAAAGTAAAATGGCACATATATGCATACATCCATACATACACCTGTGCCATAGTTTATGTCGGATCAGCTCACAGACCCCTCTGCTACCACTTATCCAAATTCTATATGAAGACTTTGTTTACGGTTCATTCAGACACCGAAAGTATAACCTATTTTCCTGTTTTGGTAAAGCCCTAAAATCCTACGAGAAATTCTTTTCGCTGTAATACTTTAAGAGGCAGAGTCTGAGCAGCGCAAGGCTGTCGGTAACCGTGCATTCCCTTACGTATTTCCTGTCTCCCTCGTAGTGTTCTTCAATAACGGTTGACTTACCGCCCACATTGCATCCGATGAATACCGTCCCGACAGGTTTTTCCTCTGTACCTCCGTCAGGTCCCGCAACTCCAGAAACGGCAAGCGCGCAGTCGGCTTTTGAGGCTTTTAACGCACCCTTTAACATCTCCTTGACGGTCTGTTCACTGACAGCACCGCGGCTTGAAAGCGTACCCTTTTTTACTCCGAGTCTCATCCTCTTTGCCTTGTTTGAATAAGTGATGAAGCCCTCCTTGAATACCACAGAGACACCCGGAACATCCACAAGCCTTGCTGCGATCATGCCTCCGGTACACGATTCTGCCATAGTGACGGTGAGCGAATTATTCTTAAGAAGCTCCACCACAGTTTCCTCAAGGGTCATATTCTCATCTGTAGTATAGATCTTTTCCGAAAATCTGCTCTTAAGTTCTTTGATCACGGGCTTTGCTATCTTCTTTGCAGACTTCTCTTCACTCATGACAGAGGAGACTCTTATATAGATCTCACCCCGCTCTTCGGAAAGAGCTATAACGGGATTATCATTTCCCTCTTTAACAAGATCCTTTATCTTCTTTTTCACCTCGACCATGGAAGTGCCGCAGAGCTTTAACAGCTGTGTATACTCCTTGACATCCTTTTCTTCTATTTCGATGAATTCTTCATTTTCGTCATTCTTATCTTTTCCCATTCCTGCTTACTCCTTTATCACATCTTTATTCTTGATCATATATTCCACTAAGGACACTATAGTCATTATGAGCGCCACGTATGTAACGGCTTTGGTGATGAATATATAGACAGGACTCTGTATATCGATTATCAGCAGTATGATCGCTGCCATCTGAGTGACCGTCTTGAATTTTCCGTAAATGCTTGCAGCTATCACAACACCCTTGTCACAGGCCACAAGCCGGAAGCCGCTGATGATGAACTCCCTGGCTATTATGATGATCACTATCCATGCGCTGAGCCTTGAAAGCTCCACAAAGCAGACAAAAGCCGAGCATACCAGAAGCTTATCAGCAAGCGGATCCATGAATTTGCCGAAGTTAGTTATAAGATTGTACTTTCTTGCGATATGTCCGTCAAGATAATCGGTAAAGCTTGCCGCGCAGAATATTGCAAGCGCGATCCACTTTGATGCCGCTCCTGCGATATCGGTTAACAAAAACAGTACAAAAAAGGGAATGAGAATAACCCTTATGACCGTCAGTTTATTCGGCAGATTCATCCTTTAGCCCTCCTATCAGGTCGTATTCATGAGCGCCGGTTATATGGACATCATAAAAGTCCCCGCTCATAAGGTCACGATCGGTACCCACAAACACATTTCCGTCTATTCCCGGTGCATCCATATATGTTCTTGCCACATAGACGTTTTCATCGACAAGCCTGCCCTCTATAAAGACTTTATAGTCCTTCCCGTTTTTTTCCCTTGCTTTTTCAAAGGCGATCTCCTGCTGCAGAAGCATCAGCTCATCATATCTTTCTTTTTTTATCTCATCCGGGATCTGATCCGGCATATCGTATGCCGCCGTCCCTTCCTCAGGAGAAAAAGAAAAGACCCCAAGCCTGTCAAATTCCGTTTCATCTACAAAATTATATAATTCTATATGATCTTCCTTAGTCTCTCCCGGAAAACCGCTTAATAACGTTGTCCTTATGGCTATGTCGGGGATATTCCCGCGAAGCTTTTCTATAAGCCTTGAGAGGCTCTCCCTGTCTGTCTTTCTCCCCATTCTGCGTAAGATCTTATCGGAAG
Source organism: Lachnospiraceae bacterium (assembly GCA_024699595.1). The sequence continues at coordinate 9,672 of JAILPG010000099.1, forward strand.
CATGCTGTATTGGCATGTCTATATAATGACATATCTTCTTTTCTGACGCCATAACCTCTATGAGTTCATCCGTGATCTCCTCGGGGTAGGCATACATAATCCTTATCCATTCCAGTCCTTCGATCTTTGAGAGCTTAGAAAGAAGTTCCGGCAAAGCCTTTTTCCCATACAGATCACTTCCGTAGAGCGTTGTCTCCTGCGCAACCAAAATAAGCTCCTTTACGCCGTTATCCGAAAGAAGCTTTGCATTTGTGATCAGATCATCCATGGGGTATGATCTGTATCTTCCTCTTAATGAAGGTATTATACAGTATGAACATCTTTTATTGCAGCCCTCGGCTATCTTGAGATATGCATAATGGCCTCCCGTTGTCACGATACGTTTCGGGCTCCGGGAGGGCAGTATATTTATGTCCTTTAAATCGTACACTTTAATGCCGTTTAAGCATTTGTCGATCACTTCAGATATGTCGTCATATGCAGTCGTTCCGACTACCGCATCCACTTCGGGCAGTTCTTTCTTTATCTCATCCGCATAACGTTCGGCAAGACATCCCGTTACTATAAGTGCCCTGCATTTTCCGCCGTTTCCGGCTGAAATCTTGCATCCGGCAAGCTCTATGATGGTATTGATGCTTTCTTCCTTTGCATCATTTATGAATGCACAGGTATTTATGATAATGACATCAGCTTCTGTCTCGTCATCCGTGATCTGTATTCCCTTTGACGAAAGAAGACCGAGCATTTCCTCGGAATCGCAGAGATTCTTGTCACAACCAAGAGAAACAAGCAGAAGCTTCATATATCACTCTTCCTCGTCGGATACTATCTTGATGATGCCGTCCTTAAGCTCCTCCACAGCCATGGAAAGGGGCTTGTCATTGTCCGATTTCTTAACGGGTGTCGGAGCACCGTCTATTATCTGTCTTGCTCTCTTTGAAGTAGCCATAACTATCGAGTATCTGCTGTTTACCACGGGATGTTCCTTTTCCTCGGCCTCTGCATTAACTACCTTCATAAGATCACTGTATGATGGATGTAACATTTATTTTTCCTCCTTCAGGAATCCTTTAAACTGGTCTTTGACCTCTTCTATCTTATCCATGTTGCGGTCTGCCGAATAATGAGCGGCTGTGATGGCCTCATGCATTCTTCTCACGCAGTCCTCTACAACATCATTTATTACCAGATAATCATACTTTTCGATGAAGTTGACTTCCTCTCCTGCCCGCTTCATCCTCTGCATGATGACCTCTTCCGTCTCGGTCCCGCGTTTCTTTAATCTGTTATATATCTCTTCAACGCTTGGCGGCATCACGAACATGAGCAGCGTGTCGGGATATTCCTCTTTGACCTTTAAGGCTCCCTGGGTCTCTATCTCAAGGATGACATCCTTGCCTTCCTTAAGCATGTCAAACACGTATTTCTTGGGAGTACCGTAATAATTGGAGACATAGCTTGCATACTCAAGCAGCTGCCCTTTTTCGATCATCTCTTCAAACTGCTCTTTTGAGACGAAAAAGTAATCCTTACCGTCCTCCTCCCCTTCCCTCGGGGCTCTGGTGGTCGCCGAAATGCTAAGGGCATAGTTGTCATAGTTTGACAGAAGCGCCTTCATGAGGGTTCCCTTTCCGGAACCGGCAAATCCCGATACGACTATCAGGATACCTTTGTGTGTCATATGTATATCCTCACTCAATGTTTTGTATCTGTTCCCTGACTTTTTCTATGCTGGTCTTTAAGTTGATGGCCCTGTCGGAGGTTATAAGATCCGTCGTCTTTGAGAGGATCGTGTTGGCTTCGCGGTTCATTTCCTGTGCGATGAAATCAAGCTTTCTTCCTACGCTTCCCTCTTCCGAGAGAGCATCCATCGTAGCCTTTATGTGGCTCTTAAGCCTCACTATCTCCTCATCAACGCATATCTTGTCGGCGTATACCGTAACCTCGGTGAGTATCCTCGATTCATCTATGCCGGCATCGGCCACAAGTTCCTTTACCCTTTCATAGAGCTTGGATCTGTACTCGTTGATGATCTCGGGAGCCCTATCCTCTATATAGGACACATCCTCAAGCATACCCTCAAGCTTTTCCATCAGATCCTTTTTAAGGTTCTCGCCTTCCTTTATGCGGGATTCATTAAACTCCTGCAGTGCGCCTCTTAACGCTGCCTCAAGATCTCCCCACAGTTCTTTCTCATCGACATCCTGCTCATCAATGGTGAATACCTCGGGATATCTTGAGAGGTTTGACACTCTTATATCATTCTCAAGCTCAAACTCTTCTGCCATCTCTCTTATGTACTCAAGGTATGCTCTTGCCATATCCCTGTTGTACTTAAGGCAGTATCCGTTATCGGTGTTGTCCTCATAGCTTATGAATATGTCGATCTTTCCGCGGCCTGCATATTCCTTGATGAGATTTCTCATCGATGCCTCAAAATATGAAAGCTTCTTTGGCATCTTTATATTTATGTCAAGATATCTGTGATTGACCGCCTTCATTTCCACGGATATCTTTCTGTCCTTATCGGACATGTCAAAATGTCCGAATCCGGTCATGCTCTTTATCATTTCTGAATCTCCTGTTCCCTGCCGCCATCAGCTTCATTATCCGCTTTCTCTGCCTTAAACATCGATGTCTTTCCCTTTAAGGTGAAGTTAAGCATCTCAACGACAACGATCATGAAAGCAGCTCCTATAATGAGCGAGATAACGGGATTCTTAACAAATCCGGCAACAAGGTACGCTAAAAACGAAACAGCTGCAGCCGTGATGGCATACGGCAGCTGCGTGGATACATGTGCAATGTGGTCGCACTGCGCTCCGGCCGAGGACATGATCGTGGTATCGGATATAGGTGAGCAGTGATCACCGCAAACGGCACCGGCCATGCAGGCAGATACGCAGATTATCGCAAGTTCATTTCCGCTCTCTAAAGGGAAGGCCTTGAGGCAGATAGGTATTAAGATACCGAAAGTACCCCAGCTCGTTCCCGAAGCAAAAGCAAGGAAACATGCGATAAGAAATACGATCGCAGGAAGGAATGAAAGTAACGATCCCTTGCTCTGATCGACTATGCCTGCAACGTAATCGGCAGCGCCGAGCGAATCGGTCATGGCCTTAAGAGTCCAGGCAAGCGCAAGTATGATGATGGCAGGAACCATCGCTATAAATCCGTCCGGTACGCAGGCCATGCAGTCCTTAAACTTAAGGATCTTTCTGCACAGATAGAATACAAGGGTGATCACAAGTGCCACAAACGATCCAAGCACAAGTCCCACCGAAGCATCGCTGTTTGCAAACGAATCAACAAAGCTCTCTCCGGAGAAGAATCCGCCGCTGTAGATCATTCCGACAACGCAGCAGACGATGAGTGAAATGATCGGAAAGACAAGATCCACAACCTTGCCCTCTCCCTCTGTCTTTTTTTCGTCATCGGTCTTTGAAACGGGCTTTACCGTGAATATGTCGCCGTTCTTTGCATTTTTCTCATGTGTGAGCATGGGACCGTACTCAACCCCTGCCATGGTCATGAGCACCATCATGATTATCGTAAGAAGTGCATAATAGTTGTAGGGGATAGCCTTTATGAACAGCATAAGACCGTTCGTCCCCTCGGGAGCGAAGCCCGAAACCGCTGCGGCCCATGAGGAAATGGGAGCTATGATGCATACGGGGGCGGCAGTCGCATCTATCAGATAGGCAAGCTTGGCCCTTGATACCTTATGTCTGTCGGTAACGGGACGCATAACGCTTCCGACCGTAAGACAGTTGAAATAGTCATCGATAAATATAAGACATCCGAGAAGGATGGTGGCAAGCTGTGCACCGACTCTCGTCTTTATATGTTCGGAGGCCCATTTACCAAATGCAGCGGATCCTCCCGCCTTGTTCATAAGTGCCACTATGATGCCGAGGAATACCAAAAACAGCAGTATGCCGACATTGTAGGGGTCCGAAAGCTGTGCTATCAGTCCGTCATTAAAGATATGGACCAAAGTCCCTTCAAAGCTGAAGCCCGAAAAGAAGAGTCCTCCGACTATAATCCCAACAAACAGGGAGCTGTAAACCTCCTTGGTGATAAGTGCCAGAATGATCGCTACTAAAGAGGGCACCAACGCCCAAAAGGTTGCCTGTACTTCCATTTCAATCTCCCGTCTAAATCAACTCTATCTCTGTTCCGAATTAAGGATCTCGACCATCTCTCTGATCATTTCCTCATCCTTTAATCTGAACAGGAACTCAACTCTTCGTGATGCATCCGCATCCACTTCTCCGTTTTCCTTGTATATCGGGTTGCTGTAAGATCTTCCGTTTACCGTGATGACCTTCTGCAGATCCATAAGCTGATCATTCGTGAGCACGTCATTATCGGTATTGAGACAGTACTTTGCAACTGAAAATGCTCTCTTCTGGGACAGCTCAAGGTTGTAAATGAAGGTTCCCTCGGTATCCGTATGACCTTCTATGATGATCTCTGATACATATTCCCTGTATTTGGGTCCGAGCAGTATCCTGCAGTATCTCGGCAGGAATTCATCGAGGAAGTCTTTACCTGTATCCTTAAGTACATTCTGGTTGTAGTCAAACAGAATGCTTGCATCAAACGTGATCGCACCGGTCTGTTCATCCACGGCAATGGAGAGGTTGGAATCATCAAACTCCTCCTTCAGAGCCTCGATAAGCTCACTTCTGACACCGATGATGTTATCAAGCTTGGCCTGCTGCTCATCCATTATCTTCTGCAGTTCCGTGAGAAGTATCTGCTGTTTCTTAAGCGTCTCCTCTTTTTCCTCAAGCTCTCTCTGCTGGCTTACCAGAGTGAGTGCCTGTTCATTTAACAGTTCCTGCTGAGAGGCAACGAGCTTTCTCTCATCCTCAAGAGCCTCCGACTGGATGATGAGCTCCTCCTCCTTGCCGAGCAGCTCACTCTGCTTCTGGTCAAACTGGATCTTTGCACGCAGCATCGTGACTGCGATGATCAGCACAAAAATGAGAAGCAGTGCAGCCATCATATCCGAATACGACAGCCAGTATGTTGTTTCTTCATCTAATCTTTTGTTGTATTTTCCTCTGTGCATCTTTTTTCCTCAAATGTTTCCGGCTGTTTATACATCAGACATGCCCGTTGTCACTCCTCATGCGCTCAATGGAGGCTGAGAGACGATCCATCGCCGTTGTAGCCCTGTCAAACGACTTTTCGATATACTGCGAGGAATCGCTTACAACATGGGCGGTCCTGTCGGTAACATCCTGTATCTGTTCTATCGTATCCCTGAAATGCGTTTCAACGCTTACAAGGTTCTTGTCAATGATCTTAAAGGTTTCATCAATGTTCTCGGGAGTCTTTACCATGAGATCCTTGATCTCCTGAAGGAGCTTCTTCTGCTCCGTCAGCTGGTCATTAAGGATATTTGAGGAGCTTTCAAGAGCCTGACGGTAATTGGTGAGATCCACAAGATATTTTCTCTCCTGCTCGACAAAGGCGTCACTTGCAAGAGTGTTCTTCGTCATCATGTTCATGACCTTTCCGGTCTCGTCAAGCGATGCGCTGATCCTGTCCTGGATCTGTGTCACGTCTCTTGTATATGAATCAAACGAGGCGAGGATATTTCCGGCATATCTGTCGATCTCCGCAAGCTTCATCGCCGAGTTGCCGGTCTTGTCAAGAACGCTTTCAAGCTGCTTTGCGTTCTGCTGCTGCAGCTCGTAAGCTTTGGTGATGGTATCGGACAGCGCTACAAAAGAATTATGCAGGGATTTGTTCATCTCCTTGATGAACTGATCCACTACTATCGCAAGGGCATCAAGCTGGTTTCTTGTCGCCATCATGCCGAAATCGTTGATGGTCTTGTCAAATCTGTCAAACTGGGGTCCTAAGAACTCCTGAAGACCTCTTGAAAGCTGGTGTGCAACGGTCACCGAAAGTGAGTTGATGGCCTTGGTCTGCATCTCCTGCAGTTCCATGAGCTTGTTGATACCGTCGGTTGCAGTATCGGGAAGCACGTACTTTTTGTAATTTACAAGGAAATTATCAACGGCATCCTCGCCCTCATCTATCTTTCTCTTGAACACATAGTTGAACATGAGCGAAAAAACCATACCGTAAATGGATGTATGGAAAGCAACCTTGATACCTTCCATAAGAGGAGCGATGCTGTTTGTGATCTCGGCAGTGGTTCCTGTCGAGAACTTCTCAAGTCCGAGTGAGAGTCCGATAAAGGTTCCAAGGATTCCGAGACCGGTCATTGCGCCCGCCACCTGATTGAGCAGGTTTCTGTGAATTACGGAATCCGTAAGTCCGGTGTTTATATAATCCTCTATATCGCATTTATAATATGCGTTCTTTGAATGAGAGATACGGTTAAGCTCGTACTGGTAATCCGAAAACTGAGTATTAAGAGTCTTGTCGTTAAACAGGGCGTGCGGACTTTCATTATACTGATCCCACAGATACTCGTGTGAATTCATGGCATCGGTCCTTATTTTTGACGAAACCCTGTAAAGATCGGCTATCATCCTGTCAAGCGGCTTGAAGCAGCCAAAAGTGCATTTTAGGAATACTATACCGACAATAAGGAATAATACCCCGTTTACTATAAGATTAGCCAGGTCAAGCTCTTCACCCCTGAAGAAATTCAGGTAAACAAATACTCCGAATAACACTATATAGGTAACAAGAAGTATCCATTCATATGATTTTTTCGTTCGCATCTCATCCTCCTGTGATGTCGTTCCAATATCAATGAGTCATTTACCCACAAGGGATATTTTATAACAAATTTACAAGGTAGACAATAGTAATAATCTTATGATAGATTAAAATCGCTTGATAGTTTGATAAGAGGTGAATTTCATGGCTCTTTGCGGGATTACGGTATCCTGTCTTTGTCAGGAACTTAAGGAAAAAATAACAGGTGGAAGGATATATAAGATCTCGCAGACCGAAGCCGATGAGCTCTTACTTACCATAAAGACCTCCGAGACCACATACAGGCTCCTTATAAGCGCAAATGCTTCACTTCCCTTTATTTATCTCACAGATAAAAACAAAACGGCGCCCCTTTCGGCTCCCGGCTTCTGCATGTTTCTTCGAAAGCATATACAGAACGGCAGGATAACAGGCATTAACCAGCCTTCACTTGAAAGGATCGTCGATATAGGGATAGAACACCTAAACGAGCTCGGGGATCTGTGTACAAAGCATCTGATAACAGAGCTCATGGGCAAGCACAGCAATATCATCCTGACCGATGATGACGGAAACATCCTTGACAGCATCAAGCACGTATCATCGATGGTAAGCTCGGTAAGAGAGGTTATCCCGGGAAAAAAGTACTTTATCGTAAATACCGAAGAAAAGCTCGATCCGCTTACGGTTTCAAAAGAACGGTTCATATCCGTGCTCTCACAAAAACCGACGGCTGCATCAAAGGCCATTTATACGACCTTTACCGGTCTTTCACCTGTGATGAGCGAAGAACTTCTCTTCCGCGCACATACAGATCCGTCTCTTCCCGCAAACACCTTATCGGAAGAGTCCTTATCCGCGCTTTTTGATGAATTTGAAAAGCTGATCTCATCCGTAAAGAGTGCAGACTTTGATCCCTGCATAATCTATAAGGAAAAGGTACCTACAGAGTACAGTGCACTTCCTCTTGCAATGTACGGCGACCTTGAGACAGTATGCTTCGATTCCATGTCGGAGGTTATGGAGAAGTATTACTCCGAAAGAGATGTATATACGAGGATGCGGCAGAAAAGCGCCGACCTTCGAAAGATCCTCCAGATGCTAATCGAGCGGACATCCAAAAAATACGACCTTCAGGAAAAACAGCTCAAAGACACGGAAAAGATGGATATCTACAAGGTATACGGCGAGCTCATAAATACCTATGGCTACAGCATTCCCGAAGGTTCGAAAAAGATGAGTGCACTAAACTATTACGACGGCACGGAAATAACCATCCCCCTTGATGATACGATCCCGGTTTTAAAAAATGCCAAAAAGTATTTTGACAAATACAGCAAGCTCAAGAGAACAAAGGATGCTCTCACTGTTCTGATAAAGGAAACAAAGGAAGAGCTTGACCATCTCTTATCCATACAGGTCAGTGTCGACATGGCCCGCACCGAGGCAGATCTTTCAGAGATCAAGGAAGAAATGACGGAGTCCGGATACATCAAAAAACATACGGGTTCAAAAAACAAAAGAAAGACAGTCAGCAGGCCGCTTCACTATATAAGTAAGGACGGCTATCATATGTATGTCGGCAGGAATAATTTCCAGAATGATGATCTGACCTTCAACATCGGAACGGGAAACGATCTGTGGTTTCACTCAAAGAAATTCCCGGGCTCACACGTCTTAGTCAAAACAGACGGTAAAACCATAGACCAGGTACCCGACAGCGTATTTGAAGATGCCGCCTCCCTTGCTGCCTACTATTCAAAAGGAAGGGGCCAGAGCAAGGTTGAGATCGATTATGTCGAAAAAAAGCATGTAAAAAAACCAGCCGGGGCTAAGCCCGGCTTTGTGGTTTATTATACAAATTATTCCATGTCGGCCGATCCCGACATCTCCTCTCTTACTTACATCGAGGAATGAGGGCCTCTGCACCGTGGCGCTGCATCGTACTATCAGTCCCTGAAGACAAGCTGATCCGCATCACTTAACAGCATGTGTTCACCCGTATCCTCTCTTACAAGTCTCCACAGACCATCATCTGTCTGCTCCCATACCACGTTTCTTTCAATATAGCGGCCTCCGCCATATTTATCTCCATGCGCAGCCTGATCATATCTGTCCAGATATTCATGCTCACGTATCTCCGAATTATCATCAGCGTAGATATGGAAAGTGAACCAGATATCCGGATTATTACAGATGAAGCTGTATCCTTCCCCCGTTTTCTTCACCTCAAGATCATCTGCATCATGTTCATACCGTTCTCTTTCCTTTATCTCTCCGTTACGGCACTCTTCGCTGAAATATTCTGCCGTATATTCGATATAAAAGTCTTCGATCGGGCTCACTTCCTGTCGTTCATATGTTGTATACCAGCCTATGGCGCTGACAGTCACATTATCCTGATACAGGTAAAAAAGGGTATAATGCAGACCGGCAGATTTCCTCAGGCCCTCGAAAAATGCCATGTCATAGGATTTAAGATCGATATCTTCCGGAAGCCAGAGATTTCCGGAAAGAGTGATCTCGGGTCTGTTCTCCGTATCCCTTATGAAATCATCCATTATCTCAACGGCTTCATCGCTCCATATTATCTTTGAACCCTGCTCTTCATCATCGCTGTCCTCATCATCTGTATCTTCATCTTCCTCTGTTTCGGATACATCCTCATCCTCTTCGGACAGTTCCTCAAAGCTTTTCTTGGATCCTTTTTCATCATCTGAGATCGTATAGCCCGCCTCCTCGAGTGCAAGCACAAGCTCTCCCGGCAAATATTCCATTTCCAGATAGTTATCTGCTATATCGCCGCCGCCATATCCCGAAAATCCGCTTAAAAATCCGGCATCAACATCCGTAAGCCTGCATTCGTCCTCTCTGCCCTCAAGGTCAAGCGTCTCAAAGATATAGGACTCAAGACGATCGTTTAAAAGATCGCTGTCGCAGGTAAGATATACGATATTCTCATCGGTCTCTATCTCATAACTCCTCGTTTCGCCTCCACAGGTGAATTCACCGAAAACGCTGTCGGTAAGATACTGGGGACCACTTGGTATATAGCTTATATATACCTCAGCCGATGTGACCTTCGCGCCATCCATATGTTCGTCAAGCCACGCCTGCATCATATCCCGGCCCTTGTTCTCCATGTCGGTCACTTCATATTCCTCATACTGGGGACCGTGACAGCTTGAAGCGCCCGACAATAGCAGAACGCACATCATCATTGCCATAACTGTAGTAAGCTTTTTCATTTCAGTTCTCCCTTCTATTCCACTCTCCTGCATTTTCCATGACTTTAGCCGATCTGCACTTTATCATGTTACACAGATTGCCAAGCATGACCTCAAGATCCTTAAGTGAAAGATCCTGGATCTTCGGCGTATTGCGGCTAAGCTTCAGATCATTTTCGGTCTTTAGATCTTTGGTGATGTCCACGGGATGATACGTTTCGTTTTCAAAAACGCAGAAATCCTCGAAGCAGAAAAAACGGACATAGTCGTTAAAATCATCAAACAGATCAAGGAACCTCTTTGTCGTATCATCTTTTTTTCCGCTGATCATCGTGTGAAGAAGATCTGCCTTATAGGCTCCTTCGTAGCAATTTTTATTGTCAAGATAATTTTTTATCTCAAGAAGGGTCAGATCCACCCTGTCCTGAATATAACTCCCGATCCCTCTCAGATTATTATACATGCAGGAAAGGTTCCTTCTGTACTGCACCTTAGGCCAGAAAAAACACCCCCCTGCCCGCCTCGTATCATACAGGCACTCAGCTGTATATCTGAATGCAGTCTCGGGATCCTGATGCCTGCATACATAAGAATAATACGGGTTTCTCAGATCATCACCAAAGGCACTGAACCCAAACTGGTCAGGCCCGAGATGTAATTCCATACCCTTTACGCTTAAAAGAATGGTCCGGTCATAAGGTGACCCCTTTTCCGAGAACGGAACAGGCGGTTCAAACAAAAGATCCTTTTCTGTCTCTTTGTTCTGTTCGTTTAAAAAATCCGTCAGCAGTTCATAAAATGGCTGGTTGTACACGAATCCGTTGCCTGCGATATCGGGATCCGTATACGGGTTTATGTCTTTTTTCCCCGTTTTGTAAGCCACATATTCCTCACACCACGTATCGATATCCGGGTAAAAGAGCACTTCGCGTTTACGCGATCCCCTTTTGTTAGGTCTTAGGATGCAGCATTCCCTGATCGTTCCGTTTTCAGTCGCCATACAGTTCTGACATCTCCTTTAGTTCTTCCCGTATATCTTCTCTCAGCTTTTCATCCAGGATCTCCACATTACAGCCGTACTGCATCGCCCAGTGTACGATCATGAAAGGCGAGGTCTTTACGACGACAGTGTCATACCTTATCTCCTGACCCGATTCATCCTTTATCATAGCTGTTTCTTCGACACTGTAATTATCTCCGAACCAGTCATGCAGTATCGTATGATCCGCATTTTTTATCCTGATCCTTATGTCCTCAGGGTCATCATAAGCCATGTTTAAGTGTTCTGCCATGTATTCCCCCGGGTCAAAACAGGAGTTGCATATCGGGAGGCCTTCAAATGCACAGACCTCGATAGGCCGTATCTTTCCCTCCTCATCACGGATGATCTCGATATCAGACATCAGATCCACCCTGTAGTGAAGTATGCGTCTGTTGTTTCTGTCCTGATCGAGTCCTATCACATAGTAATTGTCGTGATAAACAACAATATGATAAGGACTGAGGGTATACAGGCGATCATTCTTTGGTATCATCTCATGATCTTCTGTATAACAGTTGAACCTGAAATGTATCTGTGCAAGACTGTTGATCGCAGACTGCAGTATTTTCAGATTGTCGGCAAACTGCTTTCTGTCGGTGTTTCTCCTGTTTGAAAATCTTCCGTGGATCGCGGTCGGATTGAATTTAAGACCGTTTTCGTCCATAAACGGAGTATCGTAATAAACGCTCATCGTGGAGATGAGTTTTTTAATAAGCTTTGTCTTTTCTTCATTTGAAAACATATCGGAAAAGCTTATCACCTGTATCAGCCTGTCCAGAGTATCGCCGTCAAAATCATGTACATACTTAAGCCCGTTAAAAACAACTCCGGTCTCAACCTTTACAGGATTATCCTTTTGCATCTTGACCTTTTCAGCCAGACGGTCCGTCTCGTATCCTTCATACCTGATCCTGTAAAGGTCGTCGTTCTCCGCTGTATGTCTTAAGGGGTCAAGCTCCATAAGGATCTCAGCCATGGATTTGTTAAATGTATTCGAGGATTCGATCGAAGCATCGTTTTTATGTCTGACCCTTCGGTACAGGGTAAGTAACTCCTGTAACCTGGCACATGAAATACTGTGATCCTCATCGGTCATAAGCCTCAGCACTTCCAGTATCTGCAGTGTGCGGCGCTCTGCGGTAAATTCTCCCTTTTCGACAGGTGCGCCGGCTGACGAACCCTGAGGGTTCATTTTTTCCGCAGCCTTTGACAGCATATCGTTGAAGGCCTCATAGCTTTCCTCCGAATTATCCTTTGCCCATAGCCTTTTTATCATCTCACCGACGGGTTTACTGCCTATTCCCATTGATACAAGCCTCTCATGCTCTTTTTTTATCTCACCGTCTATATACCAGGTGGCATAGGCAGTAAAATCGCCCTTCTCTTCATCGTAATTCTTAAGGGCGGAAATAAATCCTATCCATCCGACACTGAACAGATCTTCCTCGGCATGCTCCTTGTCGCTTATGTCTGATACACTTAACCTGCTCCACGCCCTCTTGTGAACATATCTTTCATACTGATGATAGAGCTCGGTCCATGCCTCATTGTCACCGGATCCGGCTTTCTTTATAAGGGCATTTATTAAGTTTCTGTTATCTTCCACTTATGATCCCTTTCCAAATACAGTCCGTTTTGGAAAAACGGACTGCATATAACTTCTATGATATCTCTATCTTAAAACATACCGGCTTATCAGACTTTGGTTTCTTATCAAGCTTTATCCTAAGCCCCTGCTCATCTCTTTCTGAAGCCGTAACGATATGATCTCCAAGGGCCTCCACCGAGCCGGTAAGGAAGTCGTGCTCGCCTTTTATCCTTAAGGATCTGATGATAAAATCAGCTGAATCGGGTCTCATACAGAATGCATACAGAAAGCCGTTTTTATAGGTGAATCTGTAATCAGACGAAGTAAAGAGCTTCTCATCATTATCCATAAAAGCCCCTTCCTTATTATTGACATCTCCTTCACCAAACTGTCTCCACGGAACCGTTTCATATATGCCTTCGCCGTTGTCACGCATCCACTGTCCGATCTCCTCAAGCACCAAAGTCTCCTCATCGGTGATGGTACCGTCAGGCTTCGGGCCGATATTTAACAGTAACATTCCGTTCTTGCTCACGATATCGACAAGATCGCAGATAAGCTGTCTTGAAGGCTTAAATTCATTGTCCTTTGTGTAGCCCCAGGAATGCTTCCCCACTGCCGTATCCGTCTGCCATGGGAACGGTGAAATACCGGTAAGTGCTCCCCTTTCCACATCATATGTGGCAGCGCCCTGTACAAAGGCCTCATGCTTGAAATTAATGGTCACTTCCTCTCCCCATTCGGATGCCCTGTTGTAATAATATGCACCTAACTTCTTAAGGTAGGGCTTAAAGGCCGCAATGTGTATCCACCAGTCAAAATACAGTATCTTCGGCCGGTATCTGTCTATGAGTTCACAGGTCCTCACAAGCCAGTCCTCAAGCCATTCCTTTGTAGGAACCGCCTGTGTGAACGTATTCTGGGTCGATTCAAAGATATTGTCCCCGCTTAACTCTTCGCACAGATATGCAGGACCGTAGAAATCCCTGTAGGCTTCATCCTCCACATCGCTTTCTGCAAGTCTTCCCGTATTCATGAAAAAGAAATGCTCCGCCCTGTGCGTGGATGCACAGAATACAAGCCCGTTCTCTTCACAGGCTTCTTTAAGCTCTCCCACAACATTTCTGCGGGGGCCCATGTTTTTTGCATTCCAACGGTTGTAGGCAGTATCATACATGGCAAAGCCGTCATGATGTTCGCACACTGGCATCACATACTTTGCACCGGATGCCTTAAAAAGATCCGCCCATTTCTTTGCATCAAACTGCTCGCCCTTAAACATCGGGATGAAATCCTTATAGCCAAAGTCCTTCTGGTCACCGAAGTGTTCCCTGTGATATCTGTATTCCTTATGCGTCGGGTCATACATTTCCCTCGAATACCACTCATTGGAATATGCGGGCACACTGTAAAGACCCCAATGGATGAATATCCCAAACTTTGCCTTGTAATACCAGTCAGGAGTTTTATGCCCGGAAAGAGACGCCCAGTCAGCCTTATAGTGTCCCTTTGCTATCACCTCATCTATCTGCTGTAAGTATTCCCCGTGATCCATTTACCGTTCCTTCCCGTTCATACAATTCATCCGGTCACCTTCAGAAGGTGACCGGACTTCATAATAACTGTCAGATCTTAAAGTTCCCTATCGTATCCTGAAGAGTCTCGATGCTCTCAAGCACTTCTTTCGTCTCACTTGATACATCTTCGCTTGTCGTGGTAATGCTCCTAAGATTTTCATTTATCGAATGGATCGCGTTGTTCAATACTTCCTGAGAATTGCTGATCGACTCAAGCACTCCGGTTATCTCGTTAACGGATGTATCGAGTTCTTTTGCGCTGTTTCCGAGGGCATCACTGACATTCCCATAGTAGGAAGCGTCTTCCATGTAGTTATTTGCCAGTGTTTCAAGATTATCGTAATCGACAAGCACAACATCCGTAAGGAAAGTGATTATCTCGTTGCTTGCATTTGACAGATCTCTTACGCTCTCGGTAACCCTTCCGGTAAGCTCGTTAACCTTGGTGATCTCGTTTGCCGTCGTACTGCTCAGATTATTGATCTCATCGGCAACTACCGCAAATCCGCGGCCTGCCTCTCCGGCTCTTGCGGCCTCGATCGAAGCATTAAGTGCAAGTAAGTTGGTCTGTCCGGCAATGTTGCTTATGGCGTTTGATACATCCACGATCTGTTCAATGACTTTAGCGCCTTCTATGGCTTTTTCAAGCCTCTGTCTGGAATCGTTCGTAACCGTTACGGCATGCTTCTTGTTTGCTAAGATCTTGGGTACCATTGCCTCTACACGGCCTATGATCTCCCCTGCCCTTTCATTCATCTCTTCCGTATTCCGTGTCAGATCTCCTACGGCCGATGTAAGGATCTCACAGGTGCCGTCGATATTCTTGATATTGTCGGTCTGCGAATCTATGTTGTTTCCGGTATCCTGCATTGCAACAGTGATATCAGCGATGTTTTCGTTGATATTTGAAATACGGTTGCTCGTATCCGTCATCCTGACCTTGATGTTGCCGGATTCATCCCTTGTCTTGTGGATCGTATCTATCAGCTGGGTCTCAAGCTCTTCCATAAGATAACCGATCTCTTCCACTTCTGATGAATGAGTCCTTTCAGAATCATTTCCCACGATCTTCTCACGTATAAATGTCTTCATGCTCTCAAGGGGCTTAAGCTGTTTCCCGATAAGAGTTGTCATTACAAAGGTCGAGAGTATGAGAGCAATGACCACAAGAACAGCGGATACGATGATAGTCCTGTTTATTCCGGACATCACATTTGACTTTGGCATAGCAAGACCCAGTATCCAGCCGCATCCTTCAACCGCTGCAGTCGAAAAGTATTTATCGCTTCCGTTATAATCCTTAGCCTTGATAACTTCTTTTCCGGGAGATGATACGATGGAGCTTAATGCCGGAAGCACGGAAGAAACCGCTACCGCAACATCTTCTCCGGGCATATAATCGGGATTTTCATGCATTACGTAGTTTCCTGAAGCATCGATCAGAAATCCGTATTCACCGGTTTCATAAGGTATGCTGTTTACTATTTCCGAAATATAATCAAGAGTAAAGTCTGCGCCTACGACACCTAAAAGCTGTCCGCTTCGGTAAACGGGTGTTGCGATCGTGATGCACATACCGCCTATCAGAACGTCCATATAGGGATCCGTTACGACTGTCGTCCCTGCTGCTTCTGCTGCTTTGTACCATCCACGTGCAGTAGGGTCATAGCCCTCGGGCGTTTCTGCATTGGCATCCTGCTGTATGAACTGCTTGTCGGCAGTTCCGTAATACAGATTCAAAAGCTCGCTTCTGTTTCCATGCGTGGTTATGATGGACTGCAAATGATCCTTATCCATATCATCATCGGGCAGTGCCTCAATGCTCTTTCCGGTTCCGTCATTAAGTCCCTTTTCCATTTCGATCCAGCTGTTTATCGAATTGGCATATCTTGCCGCCTGCAGCTTAAGGGTACTGCGCTCTTCGCTGGTAAGATTGCCTCCCATGATAAAAATAACGATGGCTGCCGATGCTATGATAGCAAGCGTAACAATGACTATTACAGCAAGAGTCAGTCTTCCTTTTATCGATCCCAGTTTCATAATTCGATTCCTCCTCAATTTATGGATTTTTATAATTGTATTCCCTATATAAAGAATTTATCACAACTGAAAAAAAGTGAAAACCGAAAATTTACGGATCGTGCCCGGCATTGCCATTATCTGCTAATCTGTCTATAATAATACTTATGAAGATACTGATCACAACCGACTGCAATAAGAATAATGTCTGCGGAGTCACTGCGGTAGTCATAGCCTTAAGCAAAGGGCTCAGGGGACTGGGGCACGAAGTAAAGATACTATCGCTTTCAGACAATCATAAGTCTTTTAAGGATGGGGATGCCTGTTTTATCAGATCTATTCCGGCATTTTATTACCCTGACATGAGGATGAGCCTTTCCATGCATGATCCGTTATTAATGGAACTGACTGACTGGGCACCGGATATCATTCATTCCCAGTCCGAGGGCACAACCTTTATTATGGCCCTCAGAATCAGGAAACAGTGCAACATTCCGCTCGTTATGACCTGTCATACGGATTATGCTTATTTTGCATTTGGAAAATTCAGATCGCTTCCTCCCGTAAAAGTGCTCATGAGCACAGTCGGAAAAAAAGTTTACAGTCATGCCGTCAAGGTAACGGTTCCCTCATATAAAGCCACGGACTTTCCGCTCCTTCACGGCCTTCGCGACCAACTGACCGTTATTCCAAACGGAGTGGAGCTTGAAAAATACAGAAAGCACCTCTCATCAGATGAGCGGCACAAATTCAGAACAGCCATGGGTATCGATGATGATACGAAAGCATTAGTGACTGTAGCAAGGCTCAGCAAAGAAAAGAACATTCGTGAGATCATAGAATTCCTGCCGGATCTTAAGAAGGTCTGTCCCAATGTGAAATATATCATAGTCGGAGACGGCCCCGACAGGGAACATCTTGAGAAGCTAACGGAAACGCTTGGGCTTTCCGGTACTGTGATATTTACGGGACAGATCCCTTCCGATGATGTCTGGCGTTATTACGCATCCGGAGATCTGTTTGTTTCCGCCTCGACCTTTGAGGTTCACAGCATAAGCTATCTGGAAGCCCTTGTTAACGGACTTCCGCTTCTGTGCCGCGAAGACGAGGCATTAAGGGGTGTTCTTGAACACGAAAAAAACGGGCTTATCTACAGATCAAAAGAAGAATTCTGTGAATTTGCCAAAAAAATCTTAAATAACGATGAACTCAGGAAGGACATGAGCCGCTGCTCCATAAGGATCGCGGAAGGTTTTTCAAGCGAAGCATTTTCCGTTTCAATGCTGAATCTATATGAGGATGCTATCCGCAAATACAAAGAAGCACAAGACGATCATCCATGATCCCCTGTGATCATAAATGGACTAAAAGAGCCATTCCTTAAGATACACCGTTTTTTTCCTGAAAAATACCGGAATGTGATCAAGCGGCGCCATAACAGTTACCGTCTGACCCCCGGCGTATTCATTTCCCGATCCGCTCTCGATCCAGATTTCACCTGCCGGAAGGTATACATCTCTTTTTCTCTCATCCGCTTTAAGTACCGGTGCGATCAGCATATCCGGTCCGAACAGATACTCATCACAGATATCCCAGCACTTCATATCCTCCGGGAACATGTAAAACAGTGTTCTCATCACAGGCGATCCCTTTAGGTGCGCCTCCTGCATGATCTGTCTTGTGTATGGCCGCATCTTTTCTCTGATATCTATGTATTTTCTGCATATCTCATATACTTCGTCCCCGTATGACCATACCTCGTTGGCGGCACCCGAACAGCACGCCGCGCCTCCTGTTGTTCCAAGCTGGGGCTGTCGGGGTTCCCTGTCTCCATGCAGTCTCATGACAGGACAGAAAGCTCCCCATTCAAACCATCTTGCAAACAGTTCACGAAAAGCCGGATCATCCGGATTTCCGCCATGAAATCCGCCTATATCGGTAGTCCACCACGGGATCCCTGCCATCCCCATATTAAGTCCCGCGGAAAGCTGGTTTCTCATGCTCTCAAAGCTTGAAGCGATATCTCCGGACCACACTAAAGCCCCGTACTTCTGGCTGCCTGCCCAGGCACAGCGTAAAAGATTAATGATATTATCCTGTCCCTCAAGGCGCATTCCTTCATAGAATGTCTTTGCATATAAAACCGGATACAGATTTCCGATCTCCAGATCGGTACCGAGATAATATCTGTAATTGTCAAAGTCATATACCGTATACTCGGGTTCCGCTTCATCAAGCCAGAATATCCTTACTCCGATGTCATAATAATTCTTCTTGATCTTTTTCCACAGATAATCCCTTGCTCCGGGATTTGTTGCATCATAATGAATGGTTGCTCCCTGAAAATTAAGCCCCGTCCTAAATCCTCTTTCCGTTCGTATCAGATAGCCCTTTTCAAGCATCTCATCATAGTTTTCGCTCTCTCTGTCTACCGTCGGCCATACGGAAACCATTAGTTTTACGCCCATTTCTTCTAACTCATCTGTCATTGCCTCAGGATCCGGCCAGTAGGTTTCATCAAATCTCCAGTCACCCTGCTTGGGCCAGTGGAAGAAATCCACTACGATAACATCAAGCGGGATCCCGCGTTTTTTATATTCCCTTGCTACGTTTAGCAGCTCTTCCTGCGTCTGATAACGCAGCTTACACTGCCAGAAGCCCATACCGTACTCCGGCATCATGGGAACTGTTCCCGTGACCGAAGCATAGGTCTCAACAAGCTCATCCGGTCTGTCCCCTGCGACGATCCAGTAATCCAGGACCTTGGTCGCATAAGCCTCAAAGCTCATCACGTTTTTTGAAAAAACAGCACGTCCCACCGCGGGATTGTTCCATAGAAGCCCATATCCAAGAGATGATACGGCAAAGGGAACCGAAGCCTGCGAGTTCCTGTGCGCCAGCTCGATATCCGTTCCCTTAAGGTTTAGATATCTCTGCTGATACTGGCCCATTCCGTATATTTTTTCGTTCTCGTCAAGAGACTCCAGTCTCATGGTAAGGTGGTAATCTCCGCCGATATTCGGCTTAAACTCACGTCCCTCAACCTCAATGGCACTGCAGCCGGGATCGGTTATATCCCTTCGGTTTCTCCAGTATTCTTCAAGCACCAATGTATCATCCCTGTATATCCTTATCTTTCCTGCTGCCGAGATAACAGCGGTGATCCTTCCGTTTGTGAGCCTGCCGCCTTTTTCATCTATGGATATCTTTGCATCCGGGGAAGGCTTATCACAGAGTGCAAAATCATTATCCGGAAACTTAGGACATTTTGTAGCTCTTACCCTTAGGGCATTCTGACCCCAGGCCTCAATGCGGACCGTTTCCGCATCATATCCGTATATAAGCATACCTTCTTTTTCGTAAATCATCTCTGCCGCTCCTTTTTCATGTCTCTAAACCACAGAAACCCCGTCTTACAAATGACCGGGATCAGATCCCGGATCCACCATATAGTCCACAGCTACTCGGATTCATACAACCATACCCGCATTTCGTTTTCTCCCCGGTTGCCCCAGGTATGATATGGGATAAAGGTTATCTTCTGCGGGATTTCTTCATATGGTTTTCTGTCCGAATAAAGCATCTTTTTTCCGTCTTTTGCAGGCACCTCTTTGCAACGCACTCCCTCGCCCTCTATCACATTAATGCCGTTTAGCAGATCTTCCTTCCATTCATTTTTTAGTTCACCGGTCTTTTTCAGCGACAGAGTGTGCAGGTCCTCTCCGTTATCGGCACCTTCGATGCAGTATACCTGCGGTCCTCTTGCGACAGCGACCTTATGAATATCTTCGGAGACATTGACATTTGCATACCATCTCTTGGGCTTTATCTCAATATCAAGCTCTGCCTTATGAGTCCCGCCCGGAACGGATATATACCAGTACCCTCCGTCTGTATCAGTAACGGTTTCGGAACCGTCAACAGATCCTTTGACACTGTCTGTCCAGAAAGGAATACGTATCCCCAGGGATATTGCCGTGCCGCTGTTATTCTCGATTGAAATATTTATCCTTCCGCTTCTTGGATAATCGGCATCCAGACTGATCTTTACATCCTTTCCGCCAACCTCGCAGATCATTTCGGATCTGATGAACAGATTGACAAGTACGGTATTATCATCAAAAACAGAATAGATATAGTCACCGATCGAAGCAACGAGCCTTGCCAGATTAGGCGGACAGCAGGCGCAGCCGAGCCACTGCGGTCTTACGCTCTTTACATGACTTTTGGTCGGATCCTTTTTTCCTTTTTCGGGCACTACCTCCAGCGGATTTACGTAAAAGAAATGCTTGCCGTCAAGAGCCATCCCCGACAGCACGGTATTATAGAGCGCCCGTTCCATAACATCCGCATACTCTGCATCCCTTTCAAGCTTTAGCATCTGTTTTGCAAAAAATACAAGCCCTATGGAGGCACAGGTTTCGCAGTACATCGTATCATTCGGAAGATCGTTATCGAGAGTAAATGCCTCTCCCTGTACCGTTGATCCGATACCTCCCGTTATGTACATTCTTCTATCAGCTATGTTTCTCCATATCCGCCCGCACGCCCTTAAAAGCTCCTCATCACCGGTTTCTGCCGCCACATCCGCCATAGCAGTGCACATATATACAAGCCTTACGGCATGTCCCTCGGCCGTATCCTGTTTTTCGACCGGAAGATGCGTCTGATTGTATTTATTCGGACCGTTTGAGATCCCAAAGACCACATCCTCTCTGTTCTCCTCCTGCTGTTTTTTGTATACCTCAGGCGAACTGCCCCTGATGTTAAGAAAATACTCAGCAAGCTTTAAATATCTCTCCTCTCCCGTTACATGGTAGAGCTTCATCAGGCCGATCTCGACTTCCTCATGTCCGTCCGCAGCATGGATCTTTCCGTCTTCGGGACCAAAAAAAGCATCGATATGATCGGCAAGCTTAAGAGCTATCGACATGGCCTTTTTGCTCCCCGAAACCTTATTGTATGCTGTCAATGCCTCAAGGAGATGTCCGGCGCAGTAAAGCTCATGGCTTCCCACCAGATCGGTATATCTTCTTCCCGGCTTTTTGATCGTATAATATGTGTTTATATATCCATCCGCCTGCTGTGCTTTTCCGATAAGATCTACCACCCCGTCAGCAAGAGTCTTAAGATCTTCATCCCATCTGCTTTCAAGAGAATATGACACAGCCTCAAGCCATTTGTATACATCACTGTCCTGGAATACCCAGCCGTAATGCTCTCCTTCACTCATTCCTGCCGCTATCTTAAAGTTTTCGATAGCATGGCTTTTTTCACTCGGTATCGAATCATCATCTCTTTCCTTTTCGATAGAGATATCGATATTATCGTTTAGGACCTCCCACTGATACGGGATCATTTCCTTTCTCACAAGCTCCATATAGTGCTGCCACACAGGATCCTTTACCACAGTCTTTTCTTTTTCCATACATAGCTCCTTATCATGTCAGGCATGTTTACTTTGAAAAAGAGGCAGTGCAGCAACCTGCTCTGCCTCTTGCATACTATATTATCATATCATTTACTTTCCAAGGATACCGTCTATGGTAGCCTGTGCCTCTTTGGCCGCATCTTCGGGCGTGCTGTCACCGGTTATGACCTTATTGAAGGCAAGTGATATGGCATCAGATATATCGGGCCACTCGGGAAGAGGTCCTCTTGCATTTGCATATTGCATCTCATCTACAAATACCTGATATACTGCATCTCCATCAAACTGATCCTTTGCGATCGTTGAATCCGATGAGATATATCCCATGTGTTCCATCATGTAAAGACAGGTATCCGTGCTTGTCGCATACTTAAGGAAAGCAATTGCCGCCTCTTCGTTTCCGCCTGCGATGACCGCATAGTTCTCTCCACCGAGACCTGATGCCTGCTCTTTGTCCTGAGGCATCATTGCAACGTTCCACTTAAGATCAGGTACTTCTTTTCTCATCGTAGGTATCTGCCAGGTTCCGTTTATCATCATTGCAAGGTTTCCTGAGATGAACTGGTTCATTGTGTCACCCTGCGTCCAGTTGATGGCTTCCTTAGGGAATGCTCCTGATTCCACAAGGTCCTTTACAAAATTCATGGCCTTGATACCACCCTCTGAATCGATCTCATAGGAAGTCTGTCCTGTCGACCATACCCAGGGAAGGAAATTAAAGGTTCCTTCTTCATTCTGAAGTGCGCAGTGAGCAAAGCCGTATACGTTATCCTTGGTTGTCTTCTTTGCAACATCCAGAAGCTCATCCCAGGTCGTAGGTACTTCACAGCCTGCCTCAGCAAGCATGTCTTCGTTATAGAAAAGGACCAGGTCATTGCTTCCAAAAGGAACACCGTAAAGTCTTCCGTCCAGAGTACATGAATTAACAGGTCCGGGATAATAGGTACTTACATCGAATCTGTCCGTGATATCCGCAAATATTCCCATTGCTGCATATGAAGCATGATCGGGATTGTCAAGGATAACTATGTCGGGAAGCTCGCCTGCCGATGCTCCTACAGACAGCTGCTTCTTGAAGTCAGCAAACGGAACATACTTTGCCTGAACATTTATCTTGTCCTGTCCGTCATTGAATTCCTGAATAATGTGATTAAGTGCTTCCTGATGTCCTGCGGTCTCCCAGTAATACCAGATCGTAACATCTCCTTCTGCATCTGCCGAAGCTTCTACAGGCTCCGAAGAGTCATCAGCTGTCTGAGTATCAGCAGTTTTAGAAGGCTGAGTGGAAGCGGTTGTGCCTGCACCACATCCTGCAAGCATTGTTGCGGCCATTGCACCGGCCAAAAGTGTTGCCAATATCTTTCTCATATCTTACCTCCTTAAAGAGAACGGTTTTTACAATACTATTCTCTACCCTTATCCTTCTGCTTTAAACTCCAATAAACTTAAAAAGGTGGAATATTCTAATCTGGTTTTGAAAACCTTTATCAGAGATCATTCCTTTTAGTAAACGGAAGCGTTACTTCTATCCTGGTCCCGCCCTGAGGTACATTCTGAGCATGTATCTTTCCGGCGTTACCGTAGTACATCTTAAGTCTTGTTATCGCATTCCTCAGTCCGATCCCTCTCTTTGTATCCGATTCTTCCTCAAATCCGCCGTTAATATGATCTATGATAGCCTCATTAAGGCCCACACCGTTATCCATAACTACTATCTTAAGATCATCCCCGTCTCTTTCGACTGTTATCGAAAGCTCTGCATCGTCCCTGTTTTTGTCAAGACCATGTATAATGGCATTTTCAATGAACGGCTGTAAAAGGAGTTTGTGGATAAGTGCTTCCGATGCCTCGGGGTCCACAGAGATATTACAGGAAAAACTGTTCTTTAAACGGTACTGCTGCAGATAGATGTACTTTTTTATCCACTCCGTCTCATCCTTTACCAGAACCTCCGCATTGCTCTCATCGATCGCATATCTTAATATGGTAGCAAGGGCGTTTATGGCATTGCTTATATCAAACTCATCCCGGTCTATCGCCATCCAGTTGATCGTGTCAAGAGTATTATAAAGAAAATGCGGGTTTATCTGCGCTTCGAGGGCAACAATCTGCGCTTCACGCTGCCTTATCATAGCTGCATCAAGCTTCATGAGCATGTCATTGAATCCGTCCGCTATGCTCTCTATCTCTAAAGGCATCTTGCTGTCCTTTTCGATACGCACTGACAGATCCCCGTTCCTTGCCTCCTTCATTCCGTCGACTATACGTCTGACCGATGATACGAGGTCTTTGGTCAGTCGGCCCGAAAGGCTCAGTCCCACGACCAGTATGAGAATTCCGAGGACGACAATGAGTATCAGCTGTCTTCTCTGGAGTGCATAAAAGTCGCTCAGATCCGTGACATTTACGATATCCCAGCCAAGCTCTGCGTCATGAAACAGATACAGCTGCGGATCGGAGACCGGATAGACTGATGATCCCTTCAGAAAATCCGAATAATCCTCAAGCCTCTCCTTCTCGCTCCTGTCTGCTTCCGTGATCTTTTGTTCAAGACAGTAGGTATTTTTTCCAAAGGATATAAGACGCCCCTTTTCATCGACGATAAAGCTTGATATTCCCTCATCCGTCGTAAGATTTGAGCAGACGTTCTGTAACAGATCCTCGTCGATACTGATTATCACTATACCGTTTTCCTTGGACAGATCCCTGTAATCTACGATCCTGTGTGCAATATGAAAGAGATAGTAATCCTTATTTGCAAATTTCGTATCATATTCCGTGGAGAATAGATGGATGTCATAATCCTTTATGACAGTATCGTAAAGCTCATCCTTTGTAAGGCTGAAATCATCGAGCCAGGAGCTTTTGTAGGTGGCCGGAGTCATCTGTTCATAGGTCACCACTTCACCGTCTCCGGTTATAATGGTGATCGCTCTGATGTACTCCTTGGTATTAAGAAGTGAATTGATGAATCTTCGCATCTGGTTGATGGTAACCGCCTCATCGGTATTATCATTGAGGCGGTCAACCCACATTACCATGTCATCATTTGTGTATATCTGATACAGGATATCCTCATACGAATCCAGACAGATGTTAAGACTGTTGTCTATATGGCGAAGGTTTTCCTTTGCCACTTTTTCCGTATTTTCTCTAAGGGTTACGGAAATATTGATATAGGAGAATACTCCGAGTATTAGGACCGGTACTATGGATGCAATGATAAACAGACGCCACAGCTTCGCTCTCAGGCTTTTCTTGTCCATGGTAAACCCCCATATCTTAGGTTTTTATATCATCCCTTGACCGCTCCGTTCGTCATTCCGCTGATAATGAATTTCTGCATGAATATAAAGATCAGAGTGACCGGAATGATCGCGACGATCGCAAATGCGGTCAGGTAACTCCACTTTGTTCCGTACTGCCCCATGAAGTTAAAGATTCCGGCAGTTATCGGACGCTTCTCCTGATCCAGTATGAAAGTCATGCCATATGCCAGATCTCCCCAGGCATATAGGAAAGAAAATACAGCACATACGATCACACCGGGCTTTGCAACCGGTACAAGGATCCTCATAAAAGCCGAAAATCTTGTACATCCGTCAATATATGCCGCCTCTTCAAGCGCAGCAGGGATCGAGGCAAAATAGTTCTTCAGGATCAGGACCGAAAACGGTATCCCTATCGTAGCATCCGCAAGTATCGCCGCCCCCTGGGTATTATACATGTTCATATTTCTGAACATGATAAACATAGGCGTGAGCAGTACCGATACCGGAAGCATCTGTGTCACCAGAAAGCCCAGCAGCAGGGCCTTCCTGCCGAAAAACCTGTATCTTGCGATAGCATAGGATGCCGGAACGGCAAGCACTACGGAAATAAGCATCGCACCCATGGATATCACAAAACTGTTGAAAAACGATTTGAACATATTGAAATCGCCTGTTTCAACCTGAGCCGCATATGACTTTGTATTTAGCTCATGAGGATACCATGTGGGCGGATTTAAAAATATCTCTTTTTCCGTTTTCAGCGAAGTGATAAAGGTCCAGAATAACGGAAAAAGCAGCAAAAGCAGTATTATCACTGCTATTATACAGTATATTATATTCTTTTTTCTGCTTAATATTCTCTCATACATCAGTCATTCTCTCCTTCCATGGTGATCTTAAGATACACAAGTCCCACAAGGAACAGTATCAAAAACAGGATATTGGCTACCGTTGAGCCTTTTGAATACTTGAAAAGGTCAAATGACAGTTTATAAGAATAGGTTGACAGAAGGTGCGTCGAATTGACCGGTCCTCCCTCCGTCATTACATATACGACATCATACACCTTAAATGTATATATGAATCCCAGCACCAGAACGGATTCTATGGTAGGTCTTAAAAGAGGAAGCGTTATCTTTACAAAGCTCTGAAATGAGCTTGCTCCGTCCACCGATGCACTCTCATACAGCTCCTGCGGTATCGTCGACAATCCCGTCGAGAGAAGTATCGTATTAAACGGGATACCGATCCAGACGTTTGCTATTATGACGGCGACCATCGCGCTTCCCGGCGTTGTCAGCCACTCAATGTTTTTATGTATCAGGCCGGCAGTTCTTAAGATGTAATTTATGATCCCGACATCCGTCGAAAACATGAACTTAAACATCAGCGCCGTAACCGTCATCGGCATCATCCACGGGATCATCGTAAGACCCCTTATCGGCTTTGCAAGCGTAAACTTCTTGCAGAACAGAAGGGCTAACAGGAATCCGATCGTAAACTGAAATATAAGGCATGCCACCGTAAAGACCAGGGTATTCCTGAGTGCCATCCGGAAAACGTCGTCAGAGAATACTTCTATATAGTTTTGAAGTCCTATAAAATTCCTGTTTCCGTTGACAAGATTTTTAACCGAGACATCCTGAAAGCTCAGAAACAGGTTGCTTATGATGGGATATCCGACAAACACCATCATATACAGGAATGCCGGCATTATAAACAGCAGACCCGCGTTGTCATATCGAAAGAATTCTTTCAGCTTCTTCATAATCGTCTCCTTTTCAAAAGGTCCTTTTTTCGGTTTTCTGCCTTTATACTACATACCGGTGGCTTTTATTGAAATGAGACAATTCTAAAAAAAGAGGAGAATCCTAAGAATAACTTATCTCTGTGCATTGATCATTTTGAAGTCTTTCTGAAATCCGCGGGGAGCTGTCCGGTCACATCCTTAAATACCTTGCTGAAATATTTTGGATCTGCATATCCTACTCTTTCGGCGATCTCGTATAGCTTCATCGATGTTCCCACAAGCAGTTCCTTGGATTTGGATATCCGGTAATTCTTCATATATGTACTGAAGGTCACTCCTGTTTCTTTGTGAAACTGTGTGCCGAGATACTCCGGAGTGATATTAAGCTTTCCGGCTATTTCCTCAAGCGTTATGCCCGTATTGTAAAACTCATGGATAAGTCTCTTTGCACGTTTGATCGTAAGATTTGACGTATCCTGCTGCTTCTCCCCTTCCTCAAGCATATTCATTATCATGGAGCAGATATCCTTCAGCTCGTTTCTCGTCTTTGCGTTCATGATCTGCTCAAGGAGCTTTTGCTGTCTGATCTCTTCCGTACCCGTAAGATCTATGTTTTTCGCAGTCTCCAGGATCGCCCAGATAAAACGTACATAACACTCTTTTATCTCTCGCGGAAGATATACTTTTCCGTCGCAGAAGTTATCAACAAATCGCTCCATCAACTGTTTTTCCCTTACAGTGTCGGATGCACAGATCGCGGCCTTCATCTGAGTCTCTGTATCCTGCGGATACACACAAAGGCCCGTCTGTACCGACGTGATCTTCGGGTAAGAGATCAGTATGCTGTCCTGAAAAGAGATATTCCAGTCCATATATGGAAACAGCAGATCTGCCGAGGATCTGAGTGCATCTATACCCTTTACCTCGGTAAATCCCATAACCGAATACTCTGACAGATGCTGTAACAGCTGGTACTGGATCCATCTTTCGAGATCGGCTGCGCTTTTATAACTGTATACCACAACCGCAAGTGATTTCTTGTACTCCTCCTCTACGATACAGAAACGTATCCCGGAATACGCCGAAAGAGAGCTTGATATCTTCCTGATCCCGTTTTCCCACTCGGTTTCATACAAGGCGCCAAGATATGCATATAAGAGAACAAAATCCTGATCTTTGTCTATCCCGAAGCTGCCTGAAAGATAGTCCGCTATATCAGGCTGTATCTTTAGTCTTCCGTTTAATATCTCACGAAAAGTCTGTTCAAGTGTCCCTATCTTTTCGGGTTTTTTTCTCCTGTCTTCAGCTATCTGCTGTTTGATATTCTCAAGCGCTTTGGAAAGCTCGCTGAGACTTATCGGCTTTAACAGATATTCGGTAACGCCAAGCTTCATGGCTCCTCTTGCATATTCAAATTCGGAATATGCACTGAGTACTATCGCCTTAACGGATATTCCCTTTTCAAAAATATGCTTAAGCATCTCAAGGCCATCCATCTGCGGCATCCTGACATCCGTGATTATCAGATCCGGTCTTAGCTCTTCACACAGCTTTAAACCCTCCGGACCATCCTCAGCCTCACCTGCGACTACATACTCAGGATCTATTTTCCCAAGGAGTCTTCGCAGTCCTTCTCTTATCCTGATCTCATCTTCAACGATCAATATCTGCATTTTTGGCAATACCTCTTTTTATGCTCAGAACGTATACTCCTCATCAATGGTTATGAGCATCATAACACAGTACATGTTCCCATATGTCACAGTTACATCTTAATCCATCTGCTCTGCCGTCTCAACGCTTTTTTCGGATGCCCGCCCTGTTTGACAACCCGTCTTTTACGGTTCATTATTGTATTGTAAACGGCTGCGGATTCTACTGTATGACGTTTACCGCAACAAATGTTTCAGAAAGGAGATAAAAATGTTTAAAAGAATACAACTTTTACTGATCGTCTCAGTGTGTGCAGGGCTGCTTTGCTCATGCGCGGGAAATGCCGTACCGGCTGCAGACACCGGTGAAGTAAAAGAGGAAAATATTTCCGAAAATACGGATGCAGCGGATGAGACAGAAAAAGATGAAACAAAAGTAACGGACGAAGAAGATACCAAAAATGATACTGTCTCCGATAATGCCGATGTGCAGGATGAGACCGTGACTGACGAAACAGAAGTGACTGACGAAACCGTCCCTGAGGAAGATGCCGATCTTTCTGAGATTTCCGATGAAAGACCCGTATTTACTGACCGAGCAAATGCTACCGAAGGTATCGGCGAACCCAAAGAACTGCACGAAGGTGATGTCGCACCCGACTTTACGGTAGAGCTTGCTACCGGAGAACTGTTAACACTCTCCGAGTACGATGACCGCATAGTCCTTCTGAATTTCTGGGCTACCTGGTGCCCTCCCTGCGTCGGAGAAATGCCTGCATTTGAGCGTCTTAACAAAGAAATGGGCGATGATGTCCTGATCCTTTCTGTAGACTGCGGTGAGTCAAGAAAAGATGTTGACAGCTTCATTGCCGAATACGGATATACATACAGGATAGGCTATGATCAGGACTATGAGATAAACGACTACTATCCCACCGACGGCATTCCCTATACTCTCGTCATCGATCACGGGATAATTAAAAAAATATTCGTCGGCGCTTATGATGCAGATACGATGTATATAGAATACGGTGATGCAATAAAGGAATGCGCCGAGTAAGCGCATTCCCCTGAAATAAGCATATATTGTACCATTCACATCTCACGGAGTACAAGCTCGGTAATACCCGGATTATTACCGGGCTTTACTCTTATCACCTTCGGATTACGGCCGTAGGAAAACTCATCCATTACAGCGCTCCTTATACTGGTTCCGCCATGATATCCATGAATGACGCGGATCGTATATACTGCTGCCGAAGCCCTTGCGACCTCTTTTTTTACGGCCTTTATTGCTTCCTCTGCCCGCATTCCGTGCAGATCTATCTCTATAATCCCTGATGACAGATTCATCTTCGATCGGTTCCTTTCTCTCTTACAGTCCTGCGAAAGCGATTCCTCAGACTTTTGAAAAGAATTTCTTTAGCTCTTCTATCGGTACGGGGCGCGAGTATATATAGCCCTGAAGATAGGATGCCGACATATTTATACACCTTTCCTCATCATTATCGTTCTCTACCCCTTCATACAATACAGAATAATTAAGATCGGCAAACATACCCGCAAGCCTGCCTACGATCTCCTCTGAACGCCTGTCGTTCTCGGTAGCTAGTACAAGCGATTTATCGAACTTGATGATGTCAAACGGAAGCTTCATTATACGATCCATATTTGAATAACCGGTACCGAAATCATCCAGATAAAAATTGATCCCGATGCCCTTAAGCTCCTCCATCATGCTCTTTACGATGAGGAAATCACTGTCCGTCTGCGATTCGGTTATTTCTATGGCGATCTTTCCGTCTGGCACGCCGCTTGAACTGATTATATCTTCAATGTCCTTTGTAAAATCGGCATCTCTTAACTCATGCATCGACACATTTACGGATATCCTGCTGACCTCATAACCTTCACCGATCATCGATTTTATGGCAATACAGGTCTTACGCAGTATTATCTCAGTCAGCATGTGGATATATCCGAATTCCTCGGCAAGCGGTATGAACAGATCCGGATATACCATTCCAAGACCCGGGAAATTAAGCCGCATTAAGGCTTCGGCAGTATCATACTTTCCCGTCTTTATATTAAACACCGGCTGACAGTATGCTAAAACTCTCGGATCATCAAGGTCATGCTTTGCATGTATATCCTCAAGCTCTGCCAGAACCGCCTCTGATGCATTGAAATCATTGATATCACTGCTGTCTACCAGATGTACGGAATTGATCCGCATTTTTCTCATTATCCCGGCAAGAAAGTTCAGATATTCGTTCCTTTTGCTTATCACATCTACGGACTTTCCGATAACAAGCTTGTAATTATAATGGAATTTTCTGTATTCCTTGAGAAAAGCCCTGACATCTTCCCTGACTTTGTCCTCACTGTCGGGATTATTCTTTTCCGGCACCATCATGAACAGATAACCGTTGCTTATCTGAAACAGAGCCGATTTTCTGAAATGCCTTGCCGGAAACTGTCTGATAGCCCCCTGAAGATCCTTTGGAATGGCCTTTCCTTCAGAAGCAAAATCAGGCAGCAGCAGACTCACATAATAGAAATCGCGTTTGTGTACATAATTATAATTTATGGCATCTCTTAATGCCGAAGCGGATATGGTTCCCGTTCCGATGTTATAGGGATTTGAATGAAACAGGTACAAAAGACCCAGTGTGGGAAAGAGAAATGTCGCAACGGTTAAAGATGTCTGTCCATGCCTTCCCTGATTTAACAGGATAAGGATAGAAACAGCGATGGTTCCGATCATCCCCATGATAGTCTTGCTGTAGAGCCTGTCTTTATGCCTTATCAGCACAAAGCCTATTATCAGAATAAAAGCAATATATCCCGGTAATAATATATTCAGTCCCGAAACCGCACTCCCATCACTGTTAAGTCTGAATGAAAGACCCTTAACAGTCAGGACTATATCCGCGATGACGGCAAGCGAATATACCGATGTTGAAGCTATCATGATGGGGCGCCCGTTCTTTTTGTCCAGGTCGAGAATGGCCACAAGATATACGATATACAGCAGGAAAAGCGACAGCAGCAGGAAATGGTAAATGATCCTTATCACATAGATCACAGTATAATTACCGTCTGTTATGTATGTATAGTAATCATGCATGACCATATCGCTTAATGCTGCAAAAAAAAGATAAATGAGCATCGTAAGGAACAATCTGAAGGTCTTTGTCCTTGTCATGAATGATGTCGCTATGAGAATGCTTACAACTATACATACCGCAAGAACTACTATGTCTGCCGCGGCATTATAATTGTCAAAATACAGCTGCTGTCCCATTTATCCCTCCATGGAGCCCGCAAGAAATGTCTGAAGGTGCATGGCTTTTATCCACACTTATTATCTTCCGACCTAAGCTTTATTATATCATAAGTCGGCACACCTGTATAATCACATGAAAGGTTCAAGGCAGCGCATGACAGCTATCATGGACGGAATAAAACAGTTCACTGTACATACAGCGAAAAAATATATAAAAAAATGCACGACAGGGGTTAAGTAAAGCAGATACAGCGACGATATATATTACAGATAACAAAAGATAATAAAGCTGATATTCTTTTTCATTTTAACCTCCCATTTTCAAGAAGTCGTCTGAGACGGCTTCTTTGATTTAACGGAGTATTCGGATCCTATTTTTCCCGCATGACAAATTAGAGACTGTTAATCCGCTCAACTTTATGTATATTATATATTTACCTCCGGATATAATGTGATCGTGGACAGGAAATAAACATTAACCCGGTCAGCTGATCATAGGATCTTCAAGACCGGCACCATCTGTCACGGAAGGAGGCAGAATATGTTAACAATGATTTGCTCGGCACTGTTTTTTGCAGTATTTTTCAAGCTCCTTCACATCGGTCTGAAGGTAGGATGGGGAATGCTTAAGATAGCATTATTCTTCGTATTCTTCCCGGCCATTGTGGGGTCGCTTATTTTCGGAGGCCTTGTGATCATAGCCCTTCCGCTGATCCTCATAGCAGGTATTGCCGGAATGGCCGCAAGGGTCTGAATGTTGTTTAACCGGCAGAGATCCGGATAATATCCCGGAAAGTCTGCCAGACTATAAATCAAAGATAATAAGGAGGGAAAAAAATGCAGATCACACTTGAAGCAGTAGAAAAGGTAATGGAACTTACAGGAGTTGACTATGCGGCAGCAAAGGAAGCGCTTGTAAACGCAGACGGGGATGTTGAGGAGGCTGTCAAGCTCATCACTCCCGAGGAAAAAAAGGAGAACGACGCAATAAAGGATACCGTCGACAAGCTCAAGGCCAAGGTTAAGGAAGGCAATGTGGACAGGATCCAGATCAGCAAGGACGGTGAAACAGTCTTAAGACTCCCTGTCAGTGTCGGGATCATCGGTGGACTCATCGGTGCAGCTGCAGCTCCCTGGGCATTTATTGCAGCCACTCTTGCAACTCTCGGTTTCGGATGCAAGGTAGAGATCGTCAAGAAAGACGGCACCACAGACGAGCTCATCTAAGAGACCGCACGCCTGCAACACTCCGCGCTCACAAAAAGGGCGCGGAGTTTTCTTTTCCATCATCTTGAAATGCTCTGATGATTTTGTATAATTGAAAAGTAAGAAATTTTTGGAGAATCAATGGATGAATTACTGGATAGTAGTTGTCGATGACGAAGCGATAAGCCTGACAAATGCCAGAAACATGCTTGGCAGAGAGCAGATGCGTGTCAGCTGTCTGCGTTCCGGCTCGGATCTGCTTAAATTTATGGAAAAGAATTCCCCCGATCTGATACTTCTGGATATCCTCATGCCCGACATGGATGGATTTGAGACTTTCCATGCCCTTCGCAGATTTGAGGACCAGACAGGTAGGGCTCATATTCCCGTTATCTTTTTGACCGGTGAGAATGACAGCGCGACCGAAAAACGCGGACTCGAAATGGGCGCGTCCGATTTTATAAGAAAACCCTTCAATAAAGAGATCATAATAAAACGTATCGAAAATACTATCAGAAACAGCAGGACCATAGAAACACTTACCGA
Source organism: Lachnospiraceae bacterium (assembly GCA_024699595.1). The sequence goes on from JAILPG010000099.1 coordinate 42,961, forward strand.
AGAAGCCAAGGTTGACCGGCTCACGGGATTCTTAAACAAATCTCACGGAACAGAAAAGCTGTCAGGATTGTGCCAAAAAATGACGGGTGCGCTCCTTATCATGGATCTTGACAATTTCAAGCTGGTAAACGACCTTTGCGGACATGACAAAGGTGACCGTATCCTTAAGGCCTTTTCCGATATCGTCAGGAAAAATACCCACGGCTGTGAAAATGTCAGCCGTATCGGCGGCGATGAATTTCTGGCTTTTATTGATGGGATCACAGAAGAAAAAGATCTGGCGACTCTCTCATCAGGGCTTAATGAAATGCTTAAGGACGAGGCAGACAGGATCCTCGGAAAGGATCACGGGATACCGCTCGGAGTATCTACAGGTGCCGTGATGGTGCCACAAAACGGAAGGGATTACGAATCCCTGTTTACATATGCCGATTCAGCCCTGTATTCAGTCAAGAACAACGGAAAACACAGCTATTGTATCTATTCGGCGCAGAACGGGGATAACGATTTTGAACATATGGATCCCGACAAAAAGCTCGAGCGGTTCATAAGCATTATAGAGGAGCGCAACAGAAATGACGGAGCATTGCTTTTAGGAAGCGATCCGTTTGCGCTTATATACAGGTTTACTGTCAGATTCTGCAAACGATACGGCGGACACATTGCCCTGCTTTTGTTAAGTATCTCCTCAGAAAGTGCCGATAATGACAGGCTTTCCGAGATATGCAGTTCTTTTTCGGTGATCCTGCAGAAGACACTCAGGATGAGCGATATGATCACCCAGAACGGCGCAAACACATTTCTGATAATGATGACCGAGCCCTCAAAATCCAAGGCAAAAGGAGCCATAGAACGTATAAGCGAAGAATGGGAAAATGCCGGCTATGCAAAGGAAGCAAAGCTTGAACATGCCCTTAAGTATTTTGATGAGGGCATATGAAAAACCCTCTACAGATACCTGCTTATCGTAGTTATAAGATCCTCTTTTTTAAACGGCTTCGGGACATGGGCGTTCATTCCGGCCTTAAGAGCCTCTTCAATGTCTGATTCGAATGCATTTGCGGTCATGGCTACTATGGGAATGCCCGCAATTGCCGGATCGTTAAGATTTCGTATACGTTTTGCCGCCTCTAAGCCATCCATTACCGGCATCATTACATCCATTAAGATCAGATCGATATCTCCGGGTTGGGATTCTTTTACCATCTCCAAAGCGTTGACCCCGTTATCCGAAACAAGCACCGTAAATCCGTATTTTTCAAGTATCCGCTCTGCGAGTTTGAGATTGACCGCTGTATCATCTACCACAAGGACTGTAGTCCCGGTATAATCTCTGTTCATCGCATCTTTCACTGCTCCCTCTTCTCTCCGGGCCTCCTCTGTCTGAGCTGCCCTCTTAAACGGAAGTACAATGACAAACTCGGTGCCCTTTCCGGGCTCTGTCGTCAGGTTAATGGTTCCCTGCATCATATTTACGATATTCCGCACTATCGTCATTCCCAGTCCCGTACCCTGGATCTCGTTTACGAATACCGTATTCTCACGGGAGAAAGCCTCCCAGATATGTTCCTTGTAATCAGCCGTCATGCCTATACCGGTATCTCTTACCCGTATCTCATAGACAAGCGTGTCATCTTTTTCCTTAAGAGTGCCTTCCAAGAATACTCTCCCGCCCTCCGGCGTGAACTTATATGCATTGGATAAAAGGTTCAAAACGATCTGATTGAACTTAAGCTTGTCGCAGTTTACCGTATCATTGCCCACAGAATCCACATTTACGATGAAGTTCAGTTTATTCTCATCCATCTTCACCCGTACTATGTCGGCACATTCCAAAAGCAGCTCCCGTATCTTTACCGGCGCACAGGACAGCTCCATCTTGCCGCTTTCTATCCTGCTCATATCAAGGATATCATTGATCAGATCCATCAGATGATCCCCTGCGGAGATGATCTTCTCCAGGTAATCTTTAACCTGTTCCCTGTTATTTATCTCATCGGCGGCAAGCCTTGAAAAACCGGTGATCGCATTCATCGGAGTACGTATATCGTGAGACATGTTTGAGAAAAACTCGGTCTTTGCCTTGTTAGCTCTGTTAGCCTCATCGATAGCGCTTAAGAGCATGGTCTGTCTGTCCTCAAGCTCATCCTTCTGTGCTGCGATCAGGCGGTCCGCATCCATCTTCTGAGCACGCAGATCTTCTATGACCGAAACCGTAAGAATAAGGCGGTCTGCACCAAGGCTTCCTTTCTCCACAAGATGAAGGCTGATCCTTATCCATTTATTATCGGCAACATCCTTATACACGTATTCTCTTATATCGCTTTCATTAAACAGCTGTGTACGGACTGACTTTATATCACCAAAGACCGGTAGTTCTTCATATGCCGCAGCCTTAAGCTTTGAGGATACACATGCCATCAGCTCAGCGCATCCCCCGTCATCCTTAAAGCCCAGTATGCCGTCATCCTTGATGATCCTTACTTCATCCTTTACAAAGTCAGCCAGATATATTCCCGCATACCCCTCAGCAAGGGTCGATATTATCTGATTATCTATCTTTATGTGGCCAAGCTCGGTTTCGGATATAAGCGTAGCCGAGCCGAAAGCCTTGACCGGTTTGCCGTTTTCGTCGTACTCCGTCGTGTATTTGATACGGAAAGGTATGCGTCCCGAAGTCAGCGGGATATCGGCCTCTATCTCAGGGATACCTTCATCAACCTGCCTCATCAGGTCATGATACATGTCGTAATAATCCTGTGGAAAGATACCAATGTCAAATACGGGCTCAGGATAATTCTCCACTACCGCGGGAACCCCCAGATCTCTCATACATCTGTAACATGGTCTCATCTCCTTGGTGGCGATGATATATTCCCAGTTATATATATTGATCTGTTCACTGGCTCTTACATATCTTGATTCCACGTCAGTAAGCTCTTCCTGCGTGTTTTTCTCTCCGGTAATGTTCCTTATACCTTCAAATATAACAGCCCCGTCAGGGGTCTTCTCAAGGAGGATCAGTCTGCTCTTTAAGCAGACCCTGTCATACCCGCAGCAGTCCGAAAACAGCAGGCGCCATGTCTCTGCTTCCTGTTCCTCACCGGTATCAGCGCATTTATCCAGTGCCCTTTTAAATATGAACCGGTTATCATCATCAAAACTTTTCTTATAATCCTGCTTAAGAAAATCTTCCTTAGACACGTTCATCCACATTTCCGGAATAAACCTGTCATTTATATCGATCAGCTTCAGATCGTCGCCGCTGTACATAATTATCGCAGCAGCCTCCGAAAAACGGTTTTGAATGATGCTTTTGTAATCCATAAGTTTCCCTTTCTGCAGACCGGATACCGCATTAGAAAATATGACTAAAGATCACACCAATAATAGCATAACCGGTTTTTTTCTTCTACAATTCCCTTTCATAGCAAATGAAGTCCTGATCATACATATGACATTCTCCTGCAATCCCGAATCCGAAGACGGCATAGGAGCGTATCGCTTTTTTGTTATATTTGTTCACGAGTATATGTATGCCCCTGTAACCCCGGCGTTTTAATTCATACATCCCAAACTGCATCATGAGCCTTGCAAGGCCCTTATTCTGTTCTCCGGGAAGTACACAAAGCCTTGACAGTTCTCCCATAGGAGAAAGCTTCTTATCCCAGCATTTGAGCCGGTTGACTTCCTCATCGTCATCAAGTGAGACTGCTGCCTTTATCTTTCCATCCTCTTTAAGCACAAACAAAGCATCCCTCGAAAGATCAAAATCTATGGATGCATTCGAAGGATACTCATCATCCCAGGGACACCCTTCCCTGCCTATTTGTACCCGGTACAGCGCCAGAAGTTCTTTCCTGTCATCTTCTGTGGCCATTACGATCTTATATGTCATGTTTTGGTTTTCTGATCCCGTCATATCTGAGCCTTAATAATTTATTGTTAAAAATTTCCTTTTATGTGATATAATCATTTTTGTATCCAGAAAAACCGAAAGGATGGACAGATCATGGATGCCAATGGTTTGAGTCCGGAACAACAGGCATTATTTGCAAGTATCATGGGAAAATCGTCACAGCCGGGTGGCGGTGCCGCATTCACAGCCGCTCAGGTCACTCCTGCACCGGCAGCTGCAGCTGCACAGCCCGCAGCAGCTCCAAAACCTGCAGATCCCGGAAGATTATTGTCACAGGCAGAGATTGATGCTCTGATAGCGTCTATGACTTAAATGCTTATGTACTGTCTGCCTCTTTTACCCATGAAAAACTTATAGGATCTTATTATATAATTACGGGTTCGGGATTTCTCCCAAACCCGTATATTTCTTTCATATGATCGATCCGTCCGCCTAAATGTCTATGCCGGATCAGCCAGGTAGAATCCCTGGAACAGATCCACTCCCAATCCTACAAGATAGTCAAACTCTTCTTTTTCCTCTACACCTTCTGCTACAACAAGTATATTCTTCGAATGGAATTCCAACACCAGGCGTGTCACGTTATTCTGTTTTTCGGGATCATGATCTATGCCTGCTATCAGCTCCCTGTCGAGCTTAACTATATCCGGCTTCATAATATCAACTCTTTCCATGTCATTGATCCCGCTGCCAAAGTCATCAGCTGCCAGAAGGTTTCCCATAGACCTGACCGATCTGCTCTTCTCCTGCCAGATCTCATAAGAAAAATACGGATATTCAAGATTCTCAACGATCATTCTGTTTCGGATACTGTCTCCAAAATAATCCCAAAAAACATCCGCTTCATCCTGCCTGAGGCAGTCATTCGGGAATGAATTAACGGAAACCCTTTCAGTATATCCACGCAGAGTATAAGCCTGCATGGCACCAAAAAGAGTTGCCACTTCCAATACATGCAGATTATCGGCTTCCATATAATCGTTTATGAGTTCCAGGACCGTTTTCTCTGTCGGACGCATCAGAGCTTCCCAGGCAAAGACCGTCTTTCCGTCAGGATGAAAAATAGGCTGAAACACATAGTTTATCGATAGTTTCCCGAGAGCCTCAAGTATTTCTTTGTCTAAAGGCAAATGATCATAATAAATCATGAGATTACCGTTTTCTATATTATTGTAAAATATTTTACCATACCCTCCGTTTTTTATAAAGCAAGATGCGGACAGATCATTATTTTTTATGACAGGATTGTTGTAAACGGCCGTAATATAATCTCCTGAAGAACGACAGATAAAGTCCGTATAAAGACCGTATTTCTCTTATTCAGTATGTCTTACAACAACTGTTTTCACTGATCCGCTCCTGTTTCACAACCTTTGTAAATATCACTCCACCTGACAGATTTGGCGTGCTTACACCCCCATTATTTCTCCATATATCATGACTGCATTACGAACACATTCATCACAAGGGCACAGGGGTTTTCCATCTGTAACGGTTTTCAGATCCTTGCATTTTATGGCTCCGCATCGGTCACGAAACGTCTCCTGAATCTGCCTTGTAATCTTTAACGTGCCATTACCTTCTGTCTTTAGCCCGGCAATCATACCGGCTCCGATCAGGGCACCGCATGTGGCTTCCAGATTCCCCATTCCTGCGCAAAACCCGGCTGCTATCTGTTTTAACTGCTCATCTGTCAGGCTTGTCTGATCGGCTAAAACAGCTGTAACTGCCTGCGAGCAGTTATAAACTCCCGACAATTTCAGTTCTACTGCTTTGTCAGCTCTTTCCGATAAATTCATAATAGTCCCTCTCCTTCTTCATACAAAAA
>JAILPG010000123.1 GCA_024699595.1 Lachnospiraceae bacterium
TTCACAGACTCGTATCATCTGAGATGGAACACGTTGACTTGGCAGGCAGGAGTTTATGAGATGATACTTTCAAACAAAGAACTTAAAAATATTTATCTTGGAGCTTATGAATTTGAGGAAACGGAGGATGGATATCTGCAGGCCTTCCAGTACTCGAAGCCGCAGATGGACTATTTCCGCAGGGTCTCCGATTTCTGGTATGACCGGTGCATGGCCTCTACCGCAAAGACGATCGAAATGGAGACAAGTTCTCGAAAGATCTCCTTCGAATATAAGATCATATGGAAAGGATCTGATGATTCCTTTGAACTCATGGTAGATGATCTGATCTCCGAGATCGTCTATGTGAAAGATATCTCCGATGAGGGAACGATCGAATGGGAGCTTCCCGAAGGAAAAAAGGATATCGTGATCTATCTTCCGGTCGATGCCACCGTGCTGCTTCGAAACTTTACCGTAGATGCCGGGGTGAAGCAGACTGTGAGAGGTGAAAAAGTGCTTTGGCTCGGGGATTCGATCACACAGGGTTTTGGCCCTCTTCGCTCAGCGCAGACCTATGTGAGCGTTGCCAACCGGCTTTTACATTACGATATCCTGAACCAGGGCATCGGCGCATACGTATATGACAAGAATTCTCTTATGCCGATGGATGGTTATCATCCTGATAAGATCATTGTTGCTCTGGGCACAAACCAGTACGGTTGTGAGACCATGAAGGATGTGGAAGAATATTACGAAAGACTCATGGAAATCTACGGAGACAGGATTCCCGTTTTATGCATTTCTCCGCTTTGGCGCGGCGATCATCCGGAAGAGATGTCTGTATTGGAACGCTTCTGTGAAAATGTCATACGCATCGCCGACAGCTATCCGAACGTAATGGTAATAGATGGATTCCGTCTGGTACCTCACTTTTCGGAATATTTCCTTGACGATCTGCATCCCAACTGTCTCGGAATGGAAATATACGGCAGAAATCTCGTGGAAGAGATAAGAAATCTCGGATTCTGACAGAATCCAAAATGAACATATTATGTTAAAATACTGTGCAAAGAGAACTGTTTCTCAAACCTATACCACTAAACAGAAAGGACAGAAGATGGAAAATAAAACACTGATTCGGTCATTCATCGCTACTATCCTCGCCCTCTCTCTTATGACATGCTTTATCGGCTGTAAGAAAGAGACGGCATATGCTGCGGGAAACGATAAGACACCCAAAACAGAGGATACCGAAAAACCTGCCGAGAAGGAGGAAAAGGTGGAAGAAAAGACCGAAGAAACGATCGTAATAGAAACAGCCGAAACAACGGTTGAAGAGCCTGAGGATTCTCCGGAGTGGATAACTGAGCTTCCCGAAGCAAAGGATGCAAACCAGCTCTTTGTAGTAGCAAATATAAGCGGAACAACTGCTTATGTTTCCATGCATGAGAAGGATGAAAACGGAAACTGGAAAGAGATCATGACAACGCCCGGTTACATCGGAAAAAAGGGCATCGGAAAGAGCAGGGAAGGTGATGGTCTTACTCCCGTAGGGACCTTTCATTTTACCGAAGCATTTGGTATCGCGGATGATCCCGGATGCAAGATGGACTACAAAAAGGTTACAGAGGACGATTACTGGTCAGGCGATCAGAGAAAAGGCTATGAATATAACCGTATGGTGAGCATCAAGGATTATCCTGATCTTGATGTGGCTAATTCCGAACACATCCTGGATTATACCTACCAGTATCAGTACTGTCTGAACATAAGCTACAACGAGGAGGGTGTTCCGGGACTTGGATCTGCAATATTCTTACACTGTCTCGGACCCTATAAGCCATATACGGGAGGCTGTGTAGCTATCCCCAAAGAGCAAATGAAAAAAGTTCTCCAGAACGTGGATGAGGACTGCGTAGTCGTTATAGATACCATACAGAATCTCTTCCCTTCGCTGTTTAAGGACTGGGGTATTTCCGAAGTGGCAGGCTTTGGAGCAAAAGAAGAAGAGGTAAAAGTCGTTAATGAAACTTCTGATGACGGAAAGAAATTATCAAATGATGCTTCTGATTTTGTTCTTTTAAGTGAAGCAGTTCCCGATGTTATCCAGGAGATCCGTTATTATTCAACCTACAATTTCATCGGAGACAGGGTAGACGGCTACGAGGAGCCTGTTGCACTGCTCACAAAAGAGGCCGCTGCCGCGCTTAAAGAAGTAAGTGACGATCTTTCAGAAAAGGGATACCGTCTCAAGATATTTGATGCATACCGTCCTCAGATGGCAGTAGATCACTTTGTAAGATGGGCTAAGGATCCTGATGATACCAGAATGAAAGAATACTTTTATCCGGAGCTTTCAAAGGATGTGCTCTTCCCGCAGGGCTATATAGCCAAGCATTCCGGACACAGCAGAGGGAGCACTGTCGATCTGACTCTGTTTGACATGAATACGGAAAAAGAAGTGGATATGGGCGGAACCTTTGATTATTTCGGACAGCTCTCCCATCCCGATTATAAGAAGATCACGGATGAGCAGTATGAGAACCGTATGATCTTAAGAGATGCCATGACAAGTCACGGCTTCAAACCGATCTCGGAGGAATGGTGGCACTTTACCCTTAAGGATGAGCCTTATCCCGATACGTATTTTACATTCCCTGTAAACAGTGATTCGGTAAAATAGGATACCGATCTGTAAAACTTACCTGACCCGGTCATAGTCTGTAATATGGCCGGGTTATTATATTGTAAAAAAATCTTATCAAAAGCCCTGCCTTCTTTCTGCCAAAAAGCAGGCTCTTAAGTGAAGAATAGTTTCTGTTAAGTACTTCTTCTGCGCTGTCCGGAAAAGATCTTTCAAAGGATCCTTCCCTTTCATACAGAAGCCTTTCATATATCTCCGTAAACATCAGAAGATCACTCTCATCACTTATCACAGCGATCTGTCTGTTTATCCTTTGCTTAAATTCAGGAATGGTCTCTCCTCTCTCAGGATCAAAGCCTAAGCTGTGAAGCACAAGAAAACATCTGCTGCACAGTTCGGCTGCAAGATCTTTTCCACTCATTTTCCTAAACTTAACTTCTCTTGCAAGAAGTCTTATTAAGATGATCATGATAATGATCAAAATAACGGTTCCTGATATCAGCGATGCCACTGTCAAAAAGATCTTTCTCTTTAAAAGCTGCTCTTGTCTGAGTCTTTCCTGCTGCCTCAGATACTCTTCTTCGTCTGTTTCTCTGTCGGTCTGTGAAAGATACTCCGATGAGGACAGGTCATTTAGATCCGTGATCCCGTCCGTCATATTTTCTCCGGATCCATAGTACTGCGGATCCATAAGCGGTTTACCCCATACAGCCGGAGCCTTATGACCCGGTGTCGGCTCAAATGGGATCCATCCCGCTCCCTCAATATATGCTTCCGGCCAGGCATGAGCCATATCGGACATGACTTTGACGGAGGAAAGATCGGTTTCCGGGATCCTGTAACCCTGAACGTATCTTGCAGGTATCCCTACGGATCTTGCCATCAGAACAAAGGCGGTCGCATAATAGCTGCAATAGCCTGAGGTATTTTCAAACAGGAAGTACCTGAGAAAATCTTCCTCTGAGTCAATCTCATCAAGAGGCATGCTTACATCGGTGGTATAATCATGACTTCCAAGCCAGCTTTCGATATTACTAAGCATCAGATGAGTTTTCTCTGCTTCATTTGATCCATCAAAACCGTCAAGGCCTGTATATGCCGTCTTTTGTATAAACTCACTCAGATCCCCGGAGATATCAGGCTTCTTACCATACATATTTCTGATCTGTTTTCTGTAATCAATGAGATCTTCATAACTGTATATTTCCCCGTTATCCTTTTGAAATCTCTCTGACAGCATATTCCAGGTCTCTTTGCTTATCTCCTTTAGATGTCCTGTCAGATCTTTTCCTTCTCTGTTTAAGATATAGCTGTCTGTGGTATAGGAATAGCCGTAGCGGTGTTTTTCATTAAACTGTACCTCGCTTCCGGTCATCTTCATAGAAGTTTCGTTTTGCTTAACGGGAACGATCTTTGAGGGTGAGAAGACATAGTCTGTTTTCATGTCCTTTATCGTGATGTTTAAGCTTTCATATCCAAGAACATCCCTTATATTGTCCGGATAAGTTTCGTAGACGGCACTCAGGGTCTCTATCGTGTCAAGCACTCTGTCAGGCGTCTTTACGGCATCAGGCTCCTCCCAGCTCTTACCATTAAAATCGTAATATATCTTTCCCGTAAGATAAGTCGCTCCGGATATGTGTCCGTTAAACGAGACACTTAATACCTCCCTTTTCTTATTGGAGACTTCCGAAAACAGACCTGCACTCCCGTCAAAACCTATATTTGCATTCTCATAATCCGGGATCCCGAAGTCGAAACGGCTGAACAGCTTTTTCCCCTGATCCGTCACTTTTTCAAAAGCCCTTGCAACCCTGCTCCAGTCCAAAGGTTTGTCAGATATCGGGATAAAACTGATCATTAAGAACAAAAGCAGAAAATACGGAAACAGGAAGATAAGCCCGAATCCGTTTTTTCTGCCCGCATGATCTCTTATCAGATCCGCAGCCAGTATGACGGAGACGGTTAACAGTGAGGATACGGTGATCCTGTGAGGCGCCATCTTAAAAAACATAAGCAGTATCAATGAGCCAAGTATGAGGATGATGCCTGCAAGCTTTGTCTGTCTGTTGAGCGTTATCAGGCATCCCAAAAGATAGGACAGGAAAAACAGAATGATGATGATCCCTGCATATATCACTCCCTGCAAGGTACCGGAAAGTGTTTTTTCCTTCAGAAGATTTGTGCATATCCATGTATTTATTATCCCGAGATCCTGCATAATAAAGGCAAGCAGGATCGGAACAGCATAGAGAAGGCGGTATGGAGAAAATGCGGTGAATATCTTTTTATTCATGCTTCTCTCCTCCTGTCCTGTATATACTTACGTTTTTCCCGGTCTTTTTAAGATATTGAGTTAGCAGATCCGGTCTTTCATCTGCGTCCGCTATCTCCGGCGTTATCACAGTCACATTGTTTTCGGAGAGATATGCTTCATTTCCCGAAAGCGCGGAAATAAAAGCATCCGGTGAAAGATCCTTTTCAAAGATTATCCCCGAGACATTCTCATAGTAGCTTAAAAATTCATTTTCACTGTTTGCGGTTATACATATAAGCCCGTTTTTCTGAAGAGCAAGCAGATATACGGGGTTGCTCTGCTTAAGATAATACAGGGTGAGAAGCAGCACAGTTTTGATCACTTCGTTTTCCGAAGGAATGTACTCATATATATCATCCGTGTATCTGCAGGTATCGGGTATAAGGATCATTCCGTTTTTCCCTTCTCCGGTATCCTTTCGTACAAGCAGCGTATCCATCCTCGCGCTCACCTTCCAGTTGATCCTTCCGATACTGTCACCGGGTATGTAATCTCTTACTACGACATCCGGCATATCAGTGATATCGGATGCTTTCGGAAAAGAAACGGCAGAAAGGCTTTCAGCGGCAGAAGCATCATGGATAAGCTCGGGTTTTACTATGACTCTTAAGGGTTCCGGATTTTTAAAGGAAAGGCGTATGAGTCTGAAGGGATCGATTATTGTTATCTTCTTTACCCCGACCTCATACTCTCCGCGGTATCTGCAGATAAGTCTTGTTTCAAGCCTGATACCGTCCTTAGGTGAAAGTTCATATTCGGCATCATCATCAAGTCCCTCGATACGGGAAAAAGAGCTGTACAGACTCAGCCTGATGCTTGAAAACAGCACGGGATATTCGTTCTGGAGCGTGATATAGTAAGGAACGCTTTTATTTGCTATAAGATTTCTCGTACCTATCTCCTGATAGATACGGTATGTGAAAAAAACATATATGAGATATAAAAAGGACACTACCGGAATAGCGGTAAAGAATATGAATAAGGAGTAGCTTACCGTTCCACCGTAAAAGCTTACTCCTATAAGAGACAGGATCCAGATTGCAAAGAAGATGATCCTGTTTTTTTTCATCTGCTGTTCTGAGCCTCCATGGGAACCTTTACAGAAAGGATAAGGGATCTTAATATCTTTTCCGGGCTTTCAGAGCTGATCCTTGCCTCGTTTGTAAGCTTAAGCCTGTGTATCATCACACTTATTGCGACAGCTTTTACATCATCCGGATTTGCATAGTCTCTTCCGCAGATAAAAGCTCTTGAGCGTGATGCATCTACAAGAGCAAGAAATGCCCTTGGACTCAGTCCTGTGACAAAACGTTTGTCATTTCTCGTAAGCTCCGTTATATCACGGATATATTTAAGAACCGCATCGCTTATATAGACTTCCTTTACTTTCGACTGCATGTTAAGGATATCCTCTGCCGAACATACCGCGGTTATCTCCTCAGACAGTTCCCCGCTTATATGCTTTTTTGCCATAAGGATCTCTGAATCCTCACCCGGATATCCGATGGAGATCCTCATAAGGAAACGGTCTGTCTGGGCTTCGGGAAGCGGATAGGTTCCGAGGAATTCGACAGGGTTCTGGGTGGCGATGACTATAAAGGGTTTTGGAAGCTTTATCTGCCTTCCGTCAACACTGACCTGCCCCTCAGCCATCGCTTCAAGCATGGCGGACTGCGTTTTGGGAGAGGTCCGGTTGATCTCGTCAGCAAGGATTATCTGGTTCATGATAACGCCTTCATGAAACTCAAACTCTCTTGTTGCCATGTTGTAGACGGATATACCGAGAACATCCCCGGGCAGGGTATCGGGAGTAAACTGTATCCTTCCAAAGCTTGCATTTATGCTTTCAGCAAGCGTTCTTGCAAGAGTGGTCTTTCCCGTTCCCGGAACGTCCTCCACTAACAGATGTCCTCCCGCAAGCAGACAGGTAAGAACCTGTTCGGTGACTTCTTCTTTTCCGACAAAATATTTATTTATCTGGTCTCTTAGTCTGTTTAGCATGATCACGAATTAAGGTATTCTGAAAGCTTTTGAGCGTGTCCTGCGCTGTGTATGAGCCTGCCGTCGGAACGCTCTCTTAAAAACCTCACTGCAGCCGATCTCTGAACAGCCATCCTGTAAAGAGGTTTCTCTTTAATCTTTTCTTCGGGAAGATATATTATCTCGCGATGAATTCCCGTTGCTTCCAGGGCCTGTCTTAATCTTAACAGGAAGATATCTTCAGGCTCATTAAACCGATACAGATAAGTAGCGGTATCTTCATCCGTAAAAAATTCAAGCGCACAGGTACCTCTGCCAAATGCTGCATTCCAGTAATTATCCGGATCACCTGTTCTGAAAAGCCCCTTTTGCGTAAACGGCTGTTCTGCGGAGAGCCTGTTTAGGATGGCAGTCCGAGTCTTTTTAACCTGTTCGCAGAACTGCTTTGCCCTTTCTGCAAAGGGCATGGTATCGTAACCCATTTTTCCGACGGAATAGGATTCGCCGGTATTAAGACGTAAAGTTATCTGATAGCCGTTTAGTTCTATATTCTCGGTATAGCATAGCGGAATACGTACGGCTCTGTGACTTACCGGAAGGATGCATACCGAATCGGGATACAGGGCAATATGCCCCCTTCCTGATTCACCGGGCAGACCGTACTCGCCCTCGCACAGCATGACCTGTTCTTCTTCCACAAACAGCGCTTCAAGGCTTCTGTCTCCGAAACAGCTGCATAGCTCATTCCAGAACCCGTCAAAAGAAAACCCAAGCATTGATATTTCGATCTGTCTGTTAAAAAGAGTATCAATGATCACCCTGTGATTGACAGCAGATAGAAATGTTACATCGGCAAAATCAAGGAAATCCCTGCCAAGACGCAGGCCCTCCTTTTCTATGGACAGTTCACTGTCTGCTCCGTTAACGGCACCGTTATAATTCATATCTGATCCTCTGATATCTTACAGCTGGTTTCCGCAGTTGCCGCAGAATTTCATGCCTGGAGCATTTTCAAATCCGCAGGCGGGACAGATGCCGCTCTTTTCCATGGATGAGCCGCATTCTCCACAGAACTTAAGCCCGAGTGCCACCTGCGCTCCGCAGTTTGGACATCTCTGTGTGCCCAAAGGAGCTCCGCAGTAGTTGCAGAATTTGCCGTTTCCGGCAGGTTTTCCGCAGGCGGGACATACGGTTGTACGGGTCTCTATCTTGCCCTGCCATACAGTGGCTGTCTCTGCTGCTTCGTCGATATTACGACGCATTGCCTGATTTCTGGCCTGAGCGACATAGCTTGCCTCTCTGGGTGCACAGCTGGTGCATAGGCCCTCATCTTCATTCCAGCAGTCTGAGCATACCCAGTTGTTGCAGGAGGGACATTTTCTGAAATTAGGTTTAACCTCTTCCTGGGCATCATCAAAAGCTCTCTCATATTCCCTGCGCCAGTCCGGGGACTGTCCGCCAAAGCGGTTGCTTAAGATATCGGTTCCGCGCTCCAAAGCCCAGCCTATATCATTTGCTTTTCCGCCAAAAAAACTTCCTATCGTGGAAGCGATCCTTCCGACATTTTCGGATTTTTGTTTCTGCCCGTAGGTGCTGGATGAGACAAAAGTACTCTTGAAACCGTTTCCGCAGCAGTCGCAGTAAAACTCAAACTGAAAACCGGCATCGGTGGAAAGATCGTTGTGATTGCGTGTAAATGCGTGTAACATGATAACCTCCCTTGAATACGCAGGTTTCGGATCTGAAAAGATCTGTCTTCCCGCAAAGATTGAACGGATAAGATCCGTATACAGTAACCTTCTCCTATCTTCACATTTTATCAGTATCTGAGGATTTGTGCCATATAAACGGGTTAAAAAAATTTTTCAAAAAACTGTTGACATGGGAAAGCGTGTCATGATATTAGTTATAAATGTGAGCGGGATCGATATCCCAAAAGCACCTAAACCGATGAGAAAGAGTAGTAGGTACTGTCACTTCTTAAAAGAGAGCCGCA
>JAILPG010000174.1 GCA_024699595.1 Lachnospiraceae bacterium
AATGGAGTTTTCCGGCAAGGAACTCATAAAGGGAGAGCCTGATGCATCTTCATTCCCGTCGGGAGGACTCAGGGCAACCTTTGAGGCAAGAGGATATACGGCATGGGATCCCACATCCTATGCATTTATCAAGGATCATACCTTCTGTATACCCACAGCTTTCTGTTCATATTCGGGAGATGCCCTTGATAAGAAGACACCGCTACTTCGTTCGATGCAGGCGCTGAACAGGCAGGCAAAGAGAATACTTAAGCTTTTCGGGAAAGATGCGAAATATGTAAGGACAAGCGTTGGACCCGAGCAGGAATATTTCCTTATAGACAAGGAGATGTTTGACAAACGTCCCGATCTGATATATACGGGAAGGACACTGTTCGGAGCAGCACCTCCGAAAGGTCAGGAGCTTGATGATCATTATTTCGGAATGATCAAGCCCAGAGTTACAGAGTTCATGGAGGACTTAAACGCAGAGCTGTGGAAGCTCGGGATCCTTGCAAAGACAGAGCACAATGAGGTTGCACCTGCACAGCATGAGCTTGCACCCATATATTCCACTACAAACATAGCAACGGACAACAACCAGCTGACTATGGAGATAATGCAGAAGGTGGCCAGAAAACACGGACTTGTATGTCTGCTTCATGAGAAGCCTTTTGCGGGAGTAAACGGATCAGGAAAGCATAACAACTGGTCGATGGGAACGGATGACGGAACAAACCTTTTATCCCCCGGAGAGACACCTTATGAGAATGCACAGTTCTTACTGTTCTTATGTGCCGTTATACAGGCGGTGGATGATTACCAGGATCTGCTTCGTCTCTCGGTAGCAACGGCGGGCAACGATCACAGACTCGGTGCAAATGAGGCACCTCCCGCTATAATCTCTGTATTCCTCGGAGATGAGCTTTCTGCCATCCTTGAAGCGATCAAAAATGACGCACCTTATCAGGGCAAGGAAAAGGAAGTGATAAAGCTTGGCGTTCATTCGCTTCCGAGATTTTCAAGGGATACAACGGACCGTAACCGTACATCACCTTTTGCCTTTACCGGAAACAAGTTCGAGTTCAGATCACTTGGTTCTTCAAACAGCATAGCCTGCTGCAATATCATGTTAAACGCAGCGGTAGCCGAGAGCTTAAAGCAGTATGCCGACAGACTTGAAGGAGCAAAGGATTTTGAAGCAGAGCTTCATGATCTTATCAAGGAAGTGATCAATAAGCATGAGAGGATCCTGTTTAACGGCAACGGTTACAGCGAGGAATGGGTGAAGGAGGCAACAGAGGTAAGAGGCCTTTCAAACCTTAAGACCACACCGGATGCAATGCCGCATCTATTGGATAAAAAGAACATGGATATGCTCATCTCGCACAAGGTGTTCAGTGAAACAGAGCTTCAGTCAAGATGCGAGATCATGCTTGAGAATTACTGCAAGACAGTAAATATCGAGGGACATGCCATGGTCGATATGGTAAGAAAGAATTACCTGCCTGCTATAGAGCATTACTTACAGCGTCTTGCAAAGACCACATCCCTTATGAAGTCTGTAAGCGACAATGTAAAATGCAATTATGAGATATCAACTATGGAAAGACTCTCAGAGCTTACGGATTACATACTTGAGAGAGTAAAGGATCTTGAAAAGGCTTTGGAGGATCTCAAGGGATATGATGATGTACGTAAGACCTCAGAGGCAATAAGAGACGATGTCATCCCCAAGATGGAGCATTTAAGAAAGCATGTAGATGAGGCAGAGATGCTTACGAGCGAAGAGAGCTGGCCGTTCCCGAGCTATGGAAAGATGCTGTTCTCGGTTTACTAAGAAGTTACATTTATAAAGATATTAAAGGGTCATCCCACAATGGCGTGGTTGTTCTGACACGCGGTGGGATGACCTTTTTAATTTAGAAATAAAAATCTGAAAAAGAGAGGAGAAAAGTATTATGAGTGAAGAAATTATGAAAGCGTTGGATGGTGAACTGTTTGCCGTGTGGTTTCTTATCGGAGCCGCTCTGGTGTTCTGGATGCAGGCAGGCTTTGCAATGGTCGAGGCAGGATTTGCAAGGGCCAAGAATGCCGGAAACATCTTAATGAAGAACCTGATGGATTTCTGCATAGGCTGTGCGGTATTTATCCTTATAGGCTTCAGCCTGTTACTCGGAGAGGACCTTTTCGGATTCATCGGAAAGCCCGGCCTTGATATATTTACAGCTTATGAAAGCTTTGACTGGTCGAACTTCGTGTTTAACCTTGTATTCTGTGCAACGACGGCTACGATAGTATCGGGTGCCATGGCAGAGCGTACGAAGTTCTTAAGCTACTGTGTATATTCGGCTGTTATCTCTGCTCTCATTTATCCGATAGAGGCACACTGGATCTGGGGCGGCGGCTGGCTTTCAGAGCTTGGCTTCCATGATTTTGCAGGCTCCTGTGCGATCCATATGGTAGGCGGAATAGCAGCGATCGTCGGTGCAAAGATGGTAGGTCCCCGTATAGGAAAATTTGAAAAGGATGAGAAGGGAAAAATAGTTAAAGTAAACGCATTTCCGGGTCATAACATCGTGGTCGGTGCACTCGGCGTATTCATCCTGTGGCTTGGCTGGTACGGATTTAACGGTGCTGCCTGTACTTCGGTAGACCAGCTTGCATCGGTGTTTGTAACGACTACGATAGCACCTTCTATTGCAACCGTTGTCTGCATGATCTTTACATGGATCAAATACGGAAAGCCCGATGTTTCGATGTGTCTTAACGCATCACTTGCAGGTCTTGTGGCGATCACCGCAGGCTGTGACGTGACAGATGCACTCGGCTCGATAATAATAGGAGCGGTAGCAGGACTTTTAGTATGCTTTGGTGTATGGTTCCTTGATTACAAGCTTCATATAGATGATCCCGTAGGAGCTGTAGCAGTACATATGATAAACGGTATCTGGGGTACTATCGCGGTAGGTCTTTTTGCAACACCTTCTGCTCCTGATAACGAGCTTACAGGTCTTTTCTACGGCGGAGGCGTAAAGTTACTTGGTATACAGCTTCTTGGCTTTGCCTCTGTTGCTGCATGGGCAGCGATCGGAATGTGCATCGTCTTTGCGATCATCCGCGCGATCTTCGGACTTCGAGTGACCGAGGAAGAAGAGATAGAAGGTCTTGATGTAAAAGAGCATGGTCTGACTTCCGCATATGCAGGATTTTCGATCGTGGATATGTCAAGTGCCGCAATGATCGCAAACGAGAATACGAGTCTCGGTGTGCCTGAATATGAATATGCTTCAGAGGCTCAAAGGAATGCATCCGTAAAAGTAGTGAACACAGCCGAGACAGTGAAGGGAACAAGTCTTGATACGGGCATCAACAAGGTAGTCATCATCACCAAGCTGACAAGGTATGAAATGATCAAAAGGGCACTTAACGACCTTGGCGTGACCGGTATCACGGTAACCCAGGTTATGGGCTGCGGCATACAGAAGGGTGCCGGACAGATGTACCGTGGTGTCGAGATGGATATGACACTGCTTCCTAAAATAAAGCTCGAGGTCGTTGTATCAAAGATCCCTGTTGACAGCGTGATAGAGACGGCTAAAAAGACTCTGTACACCGGAAAGATCGGCGACGGCAAGATCTTCGTATATCCTGTAAGCCGTGTTGTAAAGATAAGGACCGGTGAGGAAAACTACGATGCACTGCAGGATGTGGAATAAGCTCTTGACTGTATGACATTCCTACTATATAATATTGTGGATGTCAAAGGAGACATATGATTTCAGAAATAACAGTGCAGATATAAATGTTAAAAGGCAATGGCGTCTTAGGGTTTATTAAATAACCCCGGACGCCATTTCTCTTTAAAAAATAATAAGGAGGCCGGGGTATGTCCGATCAGTTTGAGAACATCCGTGAAAATGGTTTGTATGATCCGTCGTTTGAGCATGATAACTGCGGTATAGGAGCGATAGTCGACATAGAAGGGAAGAAGAGCCACAAGCTTGTAGACGATGCGCTTTCCATCGTGGAGAGACTTGAGCACAGAGCCGGAAAGGACGCGGAAGGAAAAACAGGAGACGGAGTCGGCATACTTACCCAGGTTCCTCATAAATTTTTTGCCAAGATCATGAAGGAGAAGGGAACAGACCTTCCGCCTGAGAGAAGGTACGGAGTCGGTGTGTTTTTTTTTCCGCAGAATGACCTTGACATGAGACAGGCCCGCTCGATGTTTGAGATTATTGTCAGAAAAGCCGGGCTTCGTTTTATTGCATGGAGAAAGGTTGATTCGGATCCTGAGGTCCTCGGATCAAGGGCCAGGGAATGCATGCCCAACATATATCATGCATTCATTGAAAGGCCTGAAGAAGTAAAGGAAGATCTGGACTTTGACCGTATGCTCTATATCGTCCGCAGGGAATTTGAGCAAAGCAGCGCAAATTCCTATGTGTCATCCCTCTCCTGCAGGACGATAGTATATAAGGGCATGTTTTTGGTCGGCCAGTTAAGACTGTTTTTTAAGGACCTCATGGATCCTGATTATGAGTCTGCGATAGCCATGGTTCATTCGCGTTTTTCCACAAATACGCTGCCAAGCTGGATGAGGGCTCATCCCAACCGTTTTATCGTTCATAATGGCGAGATAAATACGATCAAAGGCAATGCGGACAAGATGCTCGCAAGAGAAGAGACCATGCATACCGATGCTTTTTCGGATGAAGACATGACAAAGGTATTGCCGGTCATTTCCCAGAGCGGGTCGGACTCCGCAATGCTTGATAATGTACTGGAATTTCTTGTAATGTGCGGTATGCCCATCGCACTTGCTGCGACCATAATGATCCCGGAGCCGTGGGCACATAACGAAACACTGACTCAGGAAGAGCGGGATTTCTACCAGTATTATGCCACCATGATGGAACCCTGGGACGGTCCTGCTTCGATCGTTTTTTCCGACGGAGATGTAATGGGTGCGATCCTTGACAGAAACGGCCTTCGCCCGTCAAGGTATTACGTTATGGATGACGGAAGGCTCATCCTTTCATCCGAGGTCGGAGTGTTAAATCTTCCCGAGGAACATATCCTTAAGAAGGAGAGACTGCATCCCGGAAAGCTCCTTTTGGTGGATACCAGACAGAAAAAGCTTATCACTGACGAAGAGATAAAGGAAAAATATGCGCACGGAAAGCCTTACGGAGAATGGCTTGACTCAAGGCTTGTGACCCTTTCGTCATTAAGGATACCAAATAAGAAGGTTAAAGGATACGAACCGGAGGAGTTAAAAAAGCTCCAGAAGGCCTTCGGCTACACCTGGGAAAATTACCATGACAGCATTCTGTCCATGGCATTAAACGGGACTGAGGCCATCGGTTCCATGGGTGTTGATACTCCCATCGCAGCTCTTTCTGGACAGTATCAGCCGCTGTTTTATTATTTTAAACAGCTGTTTGCACAGGTAACGAATCCTCCGATCGATGCCCAGAGAGAAGAGATAGTAACCTCAAGAACCGTATATCTTGGCACGAACGGGAATCTTTTGGAAGAAAAGCCCGGCAACTGTCATGTCTTAAAGATCAACAATCCCATACTTACAGAGCTCGATCTGCTAAAGATCGAGAATATAAATAAAGAGGCTTTTAAGGTCGCAAAGGTTTCAATCCTGTTCTACAAGAGCACGCCGATGAAGAGAGTATTAAATCATCTCTTTGTAGAAGTTGATAAGGCCTATAAGGACGGGGCAAACATCCTGATCTTATCAGACAGAGGAGTGGATGAGAACCATGTTGCGATCCCATCGTTGCTTGCCGTTTCCGCGGTACACAAGCATCTTGTAGATACCAGAAAATGTACGGCAATGTCTATAATCGTAGAATCCGGCGAACCCAGAGAAGTGCATCATTTTGCAACGCTTCTCGGATATGGTGCTTCCGCCGTCAATCCCTATCTTGCGCATGCAACGATCGCACAGCTTGTAAGTGACGGACTGCTTGACAAGGACTATTATGCGGCAGTAAAGGATTATGATGATGCGATACTCTTCGGTATCGTAAAGATAGCATCCAAGATGGGAATATCGACGATAAGATCTTACCAGGGCAGCAAGATCTTTGAGGCGATAGGTATTTCCGAAGAAGTGATAAATGATTATTTTACAGGCACCGTAAGCCGCGTGGGAGGTATCACGCTTGATGATATAGGAAAGGCGGTCGATAAGGAGCACAGCAGGGCTTTCGATCCGCTCGGGCTTAAGTGTGACCTGGAGCTTTCGGCATTAGGAAGGCATAAGGAGCGTTCACAGGGTGAACATCACAGATACAATCCCCAGACGATCCATATGCTCCAGTCAGCCACAAGGGAAGGCAGTTATGAGAAGTTCAAGCAGTACGAGGCGATGGTTGACGGTGAGTCGACAGGATACTTAAGAAGCCTTCTTGATTTTGCTTATCCAAAGGAGGGGATCCCTCTTGACGAAGTGGAAAGCGAAGAAGAGATCGTAAAGAGATTCAAGACCGGAGCCATGTCCTACGGATCGATATCAGAGGAAGCACATCAGACGCTTGCCATCGCAATGAACCACCTTCAGGGCAAGAGCAACAGCGGTGAGGGCGGCGAAAGCGATGAACGTATAGAATCGGCAGGAACGGATAATGACAGAAGCTCTGCGATCAAGCAGGTGGCAAGCGGAAGATTCGGCGTTACCAGCAGATACCTGGTGAGCGCAAAAGAGATACAGATCAAGATGGCGCAGGGCGCAAAGCCCGGAGAAGGCGGACATCTGCCCGGAAAGAAAGTCTATCCCTGGATCGCAAAGACCAGGCATTCAACGCCCGGAGTCAGCCTGATCTCTCCTCCGCCTCATCATGATATATATTCCATTGAGGATCTGGCTCAGCTGATATATGATCTTAAGTGTGCCAACAAAAATGCGAGGATATCCGTAAAACTCGTATCCGAGGCAGGTGTCGGCACCGTGGCTGCAGGTGTTGCAAAGGCGGGAGCGGCAGTAGTACTCATTTCCGGTTACGACGGAGGTACGGGAGCTGCACCGTTATCATCAATACATAATGCGGGACTTCCGTGGGAGTTGGGCCTTGCGGAAACACATCAGACGCTTCTTGCAAACGGACTGAGGAACAGGGTCGTTGTGGAAACCGACGGAAAGCTTATGTCCGGAAGGGATGTTGCCATAGCGGCAATGCTTGGAGCCGAGGAGTTCGGATTTGCAACTGCACCGCTTATCACACTCGGCTGCGTAATGATGCGCCAGTGCCAGTCGGATACCTGCCCCATGGGTGTTGCCACGCAGAATCCCAAGCTCAGGGGACGCTTTGCAGGAAAGCCCGAATATGTCGAAAACTTCATGCTCTTTATTGCGAGAGGACTGCGTGAGATCATGGCAGACCTCGGAATAAGAACAGTAAGGGAGCTTGTCGGCAGGAGCGATCTGTTAAAGATAAAGGATGATCTGTCCGAACAGGAGAAAAAGATAGATCTGTCGGGAATACTCCTTCACATCGACGGAGCCCCGATCTCACATGAAGAAAAGGATCTCTATGATTTCGGACTAAAGAATACCAGAGACGAAAGTGTTCTGTTAAGATCAAAGAAGGTACAGAATGCCATTAAGACCGGTGAGAAGGCAGAGCTTTCACTGGA
>JAILPG010000176.1 GCA_024699595.1 Lachnospiraceae bacterium
TATCAAGTAAAGCTTTTATCTCGGCCAGATATTCCGCATTATCCGTCTTATTCTTCTGCCTGTCATAAAGACATTTGGCACAGCCTTCATTTATCCTCATAATATCGACCCTTAAACAAAGTTTTCTACCTCTTGATATCCTTTCCCTTCTTTGGTGCCGGAAGTTCATCATACATCGCTTCCAGGAGTTCTCTGAGAAATTCCTTATTTTCAATATCATCGACCAGAAGCATCTCCTTCGCGCCCTCATATGGCAGTTCCAACATCGCCTCGGGCATAAGAGCCTTAGCTGTCTTAGTATTCTTCAGAAGAAACCTGTCATCATAAATCCCGCCGACTACTTTGCCGCGATAATAAATGATATACTCTCCCATCATCGCTCTGTAATTTATATCATCCAGCTCTGAAAGCTGATCAAGCACAAAATCCAAATACTCTTTACTCGATGCCATATTTTTTCTCCTACCCGTTTATAAGCTTCAAAAATTTCTTATCATTCATCTGTTCATTCGTGACATACTCCCCATCACGGAAAAGTGAATAAGTCGTGATCGGAGTCGGTGCTTTTTGAGCATCTTCCCTGCTTTCGATCTTCACCGTCTTAAATGGTATGCCGTTCTTCCTTGCGGTTTCGTCCAGAACCGGTACATACTTTGCATTAAACGGACACTGATTTGTATAGTAAAGAACATAGCCCTTCTCATCTATATGAGGATGTTTGGCACATTCCTTAAACACCGGTGTCCCGGATCCCTTTTCAAACGGCAGATGCCATAACCGGATCCCGTTATCTGCTTCATCCGATACTGTAAAGCCTTTGTATATCAGGAACTTCGGATCAGCCAGAAACGGCTTTTTCTTTGCTGCCGCAAGAATACAAAGCCCCTTCTTTCCCTTTGCCCTGCTGTCATCGATACATTCTGAAAGCAGATCACTTGAATATCCGTGCCCTTTTAGGGAACCGGAAACCCACAGGCAGTCAATATACATATACCCCGGAGCGTCGATCGGGTTCCACGCATACTCCGCAGGAATATACTCTATGAAGCATTTTCCACGCTCCACACTTTTTAGAAATACAAGACCTTCATCAAATCTGTCCGCAAGCCAGGCCTTCTTTGAGGATACCTGTACATCTTTGTTATTTGAGATGGCGCAGCATATGTGTTCCTTCTCCAGGTTTTCCTTTGTTACTCTGATGTATTCCATAAGATTAACTCTCCTTCGGTTTTATCGGAAATCAAAATATCCGTCAATCCGGTGGTCACCCTTTTTGCTCATTTTGATCGTAAATGCCATACCCTTATTTCTCCGTTAGATCTTTCTCTTCATAAGGCTTATTCCAGGAACCGATCTCGATCAGATTTCCTTCCGGATCAGCAATATAACAGGTTCTCTGTCCCCAGGGTTCCAGCTCCGGTTCAAGCACAGATGTCGCACCATTCTCCACGGCTCTCCTGTATGCTTCATCCACCTCTTCCATTGTATCAACATACAGCGCAATTTCAAAATGACCGTTCAGTCCTTTGATGTACTCATATCGCCGGCCGGTCATCTTCTCGAAATCCTTCCTGCCGTATAGCAGAAACAGTGTCCCGTCTTTCACAAGGTAAACATTGGAAGTATCCTCTTCTTCCTTAATTTCAAATCCGAGAGCATCCCTGTAAAAACGGATCATCTTTGCCATATCTTCTACCAATAAACCAAAACCATCTAATCTCATGCTTAGCGCCCTCCTATATAATCCTTAAGTTCCTTGACCTCACAGCCTTTACCGGCATAGTAGGCAAACATTTCATCCAGTTTATTCAGATCATAACTCGTTACGCAATCAGATATCACGTGCACTTTGTATCCTGCTTTTACAAGATTATAGCTTGTTGACTTTACACAAGCTGTTGCATCGGCACCGGTGATGTAAAACTCTTCTATATCGTTTTTCTCTATAAACCCGGCAAACGCTTCACTCGTTAATGCACTGGCTTTTGACTTTTCAAAAATATCTTCTGTTGCGACCTTTAGTTCAGGAACCAGTTCAGAATCTTTGGTATCCGGCTTAAATGTTCTTGTCTTTTCGGACAGGTTGTAGTGCTTTATATAGATGATATGCATTTCACTTGCCACTGCCCAATCGATCGCTTTATTCACCTGCCCTATGATCTTTTTATAATTCTTCGTAATGTCATTTTGAAGGTCTATCACGACCAACGCTGTCTTTTTCATGTCCTCTCTCCTTCATATCGTTTTGCTATTTCAGAGGTGATCCGATAAAGCTTTTCCCTGATACTCTCCGGTTCCAGAACAGTAACCTTATCTCTGCATGTAAGCATCCATGCAAGCAGTCCTTCGTCATCGGCATATTCGTGTTCAAACAACAGGTTTCCATCATCCGTTTCAGTAAAGGAATCCACACCATACTCTTCAACAAGCTGCCATTTCATTGAAGGATCAAACACTGCCTTCACCCTGTCTTTTGCAGGAAAAACCTTTTTGTTTGACAGATCCGGCATCGGAACTTCCCGATCTCCCTTAAAGGACGCTACATGAGTGATCCTATCCATCCTGTTCAGCTTAAACAGTCTGAAATCGTTCCTCAAAAGGCAGTAGCCGTAGACATACCAGCTTGTCCATTTAAAGATAAGATAATATGGTTCTATTTCTCTTTCTGTATCCCCTCCCGGTGAATAGTACTGAAACCTGACGGTCTTCTTTAACCCGATCGCATCCTGTATGGTTTCTATCTTCGGGGCCAGTGAATCCCGATACCACGAGGACAGATCGATCAAAATAGAGTCCCTGCCGCTGATAATATCTGAGGATCCCGCTTGGATCTTCTCCATCAGCTGGCCATAGTAGCTGCTCCCGCTTACGCTGTCCAGACTCCGAAGCCCGGCGAGTATCATCTGCATATCTTTTGATGTAAGGATAGTCCTGTCCATACGGTATCCATCCATAATGCTGATGCCGCCGCCAAACCCCTGTGAAGTATGTATCGGTATGCCTGCTTTGTTGAGCGCATCGATATCCCTGTTGATCGTCCTCCTGGACACTTCAAAAAGTTCAGCCAGTTCCGGAGCAGTGGTAGTCTCTTTCTTCAACAATATTGACAGTATTCCGATCAGTCTGTCTATCTTCATTTGATCACCTTTCTTCCCAGATCTTATCACATCAAACACGACAGCAGTATGTCATGTTCCTGCAAAAAAAAATATCTTTTATTTGCCATCAGGCATTGTTTCATTAAAAGCTCTCTCTATTCTTAATTTTACTTTCTCATTTTTCTCACTCACCTGAAAGATTATAAGTAGTAAGCCAATATCCGCCTTTCGATCTGTCCTCTCCTACTTCCGCAAGAAAGGCAATTCCCTCTGTTGCAAGGTACAGTTTACCGCTTGCAGCAAGTTTTTCTGCCTCGGCTGCGCTAAGTGAATAATACTTCCTGTCGATCCCACTCAGTTCATATTCTTCCTCATCAAGACGGTATATCTTAAAGGACAGACGCAGGAAACTGTCATATTGACTCTTGATCCTCTGAGCATCATTAACAACGGTAAAGGCATTATACTTAAACATTTCTCCATCCGCAGCCGGCTCATAATACCACGTCTTGTCGCCTTCGTGTTCCGCGCATCCTCCATACGGATTATCGATATTAAGATCATAAAGATCACCCTCTTCAAAATTGGTCCCGAAAAATCTGTCAAGCAGCTCCTGAATTTTGTCCAAATCAACCCCGTTTTTGTCATTCGAATATTTAACTCTTGAGGGATCATTTATCTTGCACCACTCAAGCACAAAATGGGCATAAGAATATGGCCATGTCGTGTCTGTGTAGCCCTGTTCCGAGAAATTGGACAGATAAAGGTTAAGCTTACGCTGAATATCTCCGTTAAGAGCGACGGGATCACCCGTAACCTCATACGGCCATGTTTGGATAAGACTGCTGTCTGCATATAATCCGGAGCATTTGTAATCTCCCTCTACAAGATACTGTGGAAAGAAGTTCATATTCAGGTAAGCCGTTTTGTAATCCGTTGTCCGTGAGGGTCCGTCTTTACTTCCAAGATCAAGTAACAGAGATTGCATGTGTATATCCGCAACCCTTACCGATCCGGCCTCATAAGGTTTTCCGGTTTCTTTGGCAATAAGCTGCTGAAGCTGGCTCGAATTGACTACTCCATCCTTATCAATTACCGGAAATGCTCTCCACTCTCCATCCTGCCATGAATAGACCGCCGTATCCCACACGGCAGGCCCACCGGTTCCGAATGTGTAATGGACTATCTCTATCTCATCAAAGTTCCTGCAGCCAAGGTCCCGGAACTGGATCACCTCTCCCTCGTTGGGACTTGCCGAATAATCATCTGTCGAAAATGTCCCTTTGCGTGTCAATTCAAAGACATAGTGCTGTCCCTCACGTCTTATCACATCCGGCTTATGATCGCCATCAAGATCTCTGTCTTTATATTCCGGTATTACAGCTCCGATATTACCTTCGTAATCGTGATACTTACCGCCGTCAAAAAATGTGATCGAATACGCTTCTACTGCATCCTCCAAACACATCCGATCTGTAGGCAGTATGAATTCATCGGCAAGACTTACCCAGTCAGGTCCCCCATCATATGGATTCTCTTCCGACCCGGAATCCTGATCGATGTTTGCCTCGCTGACATGCAAAGCTTCCTTATCTGTCTTATCTTCGTCTGATAGCACATCCTTTTCAAGCTTCTTCCCCGATCCGGAACCGTCCTCTTCTTTCCCGTCATCCTCTACCGTATTATCTATGACGGTTTCAGTCCTATCTGAGGAATTGATGTCAGGGTTTTGTGTACATCCGGTCAGAAGCATCACTCCGATTATACAGAATAACAATACCGTTGTTTCGGATTTTTTCATATACCATACCTCACTTTTTTCGAGTTCCTATCGGTGTCCAATCGATCCTGATACAGTTATAGGCGAGGTCGTCCATGATCTCATTGAATACCTCATCACCATTTTGCATCTCTTCTGACAGACCCGCATCAATCACGCCGGTTTTATTGTGATAGTATCCAACACTGCCATCTCCTTTTTCATCCGCAAAATAGCAGTCATCCCATAACATATCGCATCCGTCGTTACTCAGATGGAAGTCTCCAAACACGGTAAGCGATACTCCGCCGGACAGCGTAGAGAAGAAACGGGTATCATCCAAGCGCTGGCAGCTGCCTTTTGGCCCGCCGGCATATGCTACATGCGGCTTGCCGTCTTTTATGGTATAGATTCCCGTTATATAGCTCTCTCCACCATCATGCAGATAATCCGCATCATAGCCTGTCAAAAGCTCGGGTATGCCGTCACCGCTGATATCCTCCAGGCGATATCCCACCTCATTAAGAGGATCCTTCATCCCGCCGTAGTTGATATGCTCCGTAAGGCTGCCTGACAGATAATCATATTCCCTGTCAATGTTATAACCATAATCGATGACATCAAGTATTTCGGTAAACACGGGGTCATATACCTCTTCATTCAGATCGTCCTGTTCATTTTCCTGCTGTCCGAAAGCACCGAATGAATCTTCATTAAAGACTATTTCATCCATTGTGGTGATATGTACATCATCTTTCGTTATACGGTAAAATGCCTCCGGGCCCGCTAACTGATCCGGAACATCATCACCCATTATATCAAGGGACAGCCTGTCTCCTCTCACCTCATAATTGGCGGTAAACTCAAACGGCATTCCTCCGTTCTGTATCTCGGTGGCCGTACATGAAAAGTACCTGTCATGGAAATCACATCTCCCTGCGGCAAAGAAAACCTCCCGGTCCGGGCATTTTCTGTACATATACATATCTGAGCCTGAAAACTCTATATAAAGGTCAGCATTGCCATCGTCTGCGCTCCAAAGTCCCTGAAGATCCTTATCACCTCTGTCATGTTCACGACTCAGATGCGGGAAAGCATCTTCAACCCGGTCATCCTTAATAAATGTTCTGCTGTCATCACCGTCAAAGGGCACGAGAAAACCATCGTGATCAAAGCCCTCAAATACAAGACCATCATCCGCAAGCGTAATGGTGCCGGTATGGCCTGCGTCCCAGTATTTCCCGGCATTTGACATTATTGAAAAGCACAATTCATTGACCCTTACCTTATCAGCATCGGTACTGCTCATCTCATCGGCATCATAAGGAACAAACTCAGTTGCCCAGAAGGTATATGCTTCAAGGCTTTCATCATTGTCAGAAAAAGCCTGTCCGCAGAAAGCATACAGATTGTTACCGAACGGGACTACATCCATTATGTAGTACTCTTCTTCCTCATCCTTGTCCGAAGCACAATATCTGTACTTTCCTGCCATACGCTGCGCAAGTGATTCTTCCCCGGCTTTATCCTCTTTTGCCTCATTCGATTCATTACTCTTTTCGGACTTTACCTCATCCTGATCCCGTTCTTCCGTTTTTTCTTTGGCGATCTCGAGTGTATCCTTCAAACCATTGTCAGTGTTCTTCGCACACCCTGCTATGAACATCGTACATAACAGAGAAATCAAAACCGCCGCAAGTATTCTTCTCTTCATTTCCATATCTTCCCTTAATATCAGACCCATTAATATATCCTGTATTCATCCACTGATGTCGCTTTACTGTCTGTTTCTGTTCATCCTGTTCATGCTCCGCTTGTAAAGATCAGAAATAACAATAATCCGATGAAGCTCACTACCGACATCGCTATCGACGAGGCAATATAGAAAACATCGGAAGATGTGCGTTTATCCTTATTAACATGCCGTATTATCCTGACGATGAACACGACAAAATAAAACAGCGGAAACAGAAGATGCATCACAAAAAGCGGACCCCACTGCCACTCCTGATTGTAACTGTACCATCTTCCGTCTTCATAAAATAACCATATGAGTGTAATTACCGCCAATATAACAGGCGGAGTTAAAAACAGTATCTTTTTCTTCATTTTGTATTCAGTCCCACCAATAGCTTCCATAGAAGCTGTCCACATGGTTGCCGGTAATGCCTGCTTCAAATACTCCCATAAGATCCTCTGCGGAGATACTATTAAACCATTCCAGCACAGACTGATCTTTCTTATATCCCGGGAAGAACTGCATATCACAGGTCTTGTCAAATACCGTGTCCGAATCTACGATCAGGGTCATCGGTCCTTCATCTTCTTCTGTTCCCGACAGATACTCTGTCGAAACCTTTTCGAAAGTAACCTTTGATGGCGTTATCTTCACGTCATCGGGCGTGTACATATAAATATCGACCCTCTGGCTTAGTCTTTCGCCCGTGTACTTGATATATGCGCCCTTGTATCCTGCACTTTCCACATCCGGAATGAGTGCTTCAGCCCGCTCTTCATCCACCGACATTCCGACCGTCACACTCCAGTACCTGTCCGCATTCAGGTTTTCCCATTCCGGTGTATATATACAGTATGCATCGAGTCCTTTATCCTTCAGATCCTGCACAAGGACAAGGGAATCCTCCTTGTTCTTTGATGAGCCGACCCACAGACCGAAGAAACCTTCACCCGATGCGGCAAAACCGTCCTCTATAACGGTATCTTCGAAATCCTCATCACTTTCAAGCGGACTGATACTGATATCTTTAATGATCATTTTGTACTTTGAGTTTTGATCCGGCTCAAGAGTATACTCTGCAACATAATTCGAACGGCCGGGATTTTGCTCCAACTCGCCCCAGTATCCCCAGAACATGTTGACTTTCCCGATGTATTTACCGTTCTCTTCTTCCACCGTACATTCATGGTTCTCAAGATCGGTCTCGGTTTCTATGTCCCTGGAGACGACCAGTGCATACGGATCATTTCCTGTTTCATACCTTACGGCATCATAGATATCACATACAGGCCCGATCGGAAGATCATCCCATGAAGCTTTTGTCCCGAAAAGATCGATGCAGTTATTGTCAACATCTTTTTTTGACACTGACATCCCGTGAAATCCATCACCATCAGGACCTGTTTGGGCTGTTTTATCCTCTGAAAAACCTCCCATGCCAAGGACGAATGTACTGTCGATCACATTATCGGTCTTGCCGGCCAGTACTGAGGCCCTGATCTTCTCCTCATCATACAGACTAAGATCGATCTTTTCCGGTGCCAGAGAATTATATTCAGTCTCTATCATCATGGAAATCCACAGAAAATCGCTTAAAGCATCACTCATTTTCTTCAGCTCATCTTCTGCGGCTGCAGGATCAAGTTCCTTCGTTTTCCCGGATTTTTCTTCTTTCTTACTTTCCTTTACTTTTTCAGCTTTATTCTCTGTTGCAGTCTCTTCTTTCGTTTTGTCAGAATTATCCGTTGCTGTAGTCACTTCTTTTGTTTTGTCGGAATTATCCGTTGCTGTGCTTTGCCTGCAACCTGTAAAGATGCCGCACATCATTAAGCATATGATGATCGTGGCTGATAATCGCCTCTTCATTTTTCCAATTACAATTATTCCTGTTAAAACTGCCATAACTGATTTCTCTCGCTTATCCAAGCCGAATTTATCCTTCATCTGAGCAATATACAGAGACGATATGCAGTATCCGTACTTCTCTTTTATATAATCCTTGATCTC
Organism: Lachnospiraceae bacterium; assembly: GCA_024699595.1. The sequence continues at coordinate 8,603 of JAILPG010000176.1, forward strand.
TGCGTATGTGGCTCTACCGCCCGTATTATCAAGCTTTTCAACATCCAAGTCTATGTCGATATGTCCGTCAACTCTTTTGTCACTTAATAAAACAACCGTCTTGACGTCGTTTTCATTGAGCAACACCCTGCCACCGTCTTCAGCATCATAATCAATG
>JAILPG010000178.1 GCA_024699595.1 Lachnospiraceae bacterium
TATGTATTTAGGACTTAAAAATGATTATTCGCTTAAGATCTACTGTGACGAGACAAGGCCGCTATTGCAGGGCGCACGTCTTACCGCATATGAGCTTTCAAGTGCCGGAATGGATGTGACGCTTTTATGCGACAACATGGCCGGGCAGCTAATGCGAAGCGGGAAGATAAATGCGGTGTTCGTGGGCTGTGACAGGGTGGCCGCAAACGGTGATGTGGCCAACAAGATAGGTACTTCGATGGTGGCGCTCTGTGCAAAGCACTATAACGTGCCTTTCTATGTGTCCGCTCCGACCTCGACGATAGATCTAAATACTGCAAGCGGCAACGATATAAAGATAGAGGAGCGGCCCGCTGATGAGGTCACGACTCTCTGGTATAAGGAGAGAATGGCCCCTGAAAACATAAGCGTGTTCAATCCTGCCTTTGATATCACGGATAATTCCCTGATCACTGCGATAATCACGGAAAAAGGGATAGTATATCCGCCATATGATGTGAATTTAAAGAAAACGCTGGGTTGACCGGCGTTTTCTTTGTATCAGTATATTAGAATCCTGTTTCGTTCATCTTAGAAAGCTTTGCAGCCTGATCGGCGGCTATACAGGCGTCTATGATCTCCTGTATGTCGCCGTTCATTATTTTATCAAGCTTGTAAAGGGTCAGGTTGATCCTGTGGTCGGTGACTCTTCCCTGAGGGAAGTTGTAGGTCCTGATCTTTTCGGATCTGTCGCCCGTTCCTATCTGGCTCTTTCTAAGCTCTGCCTCGGCATCGTGTGCTTCCTGCTGCTTTAAGTCAAAAAGCTTGGTACGAAGCAGGGCAAAAGCTTTTTCCTTGTTCTGAAGCTGTGATTTTTCGGTCTGTGAATAGATCACGATACCGGTAGGATAGTGGGTCAGTCTTACGGCCGAATCCGTCGTATTTACGCACTGTCCGCCGTTTCCTGAGGCACGCATCACATCTATCCTTATATCCTTTTCATCGATCTGTATGTCGACATCCTCGGCCTCGGGCATCACGGCCACTGAGATCGTCGAGGTATGTATCCTGCCGCCTGACTCGGTCTCGGGCACACGCTGTACCCTGTGGACTCCGCTTTCATATTTCATGATGGAATAAGCACTTTTTCCGGTCAGCATAAAGGTGACGCTCTTCATGCCGCCTATGCCTGTTTCGTCCACTTCAAGCGTCTCCACCTTCCAGTGCATGCTCTCTGCGTAATGTACATACATGCGGTAGATCTCGGCTGCAAACAGAGCCGCCTCTTCGCCGCCTGCACCTGCCCTTATCTCCACGATAACGTTCTTGTCATCGTTGGGATCCTTGGGAAGCAGCAGGATCTTAAGCTTCTCTTCGAGCTCTTCCACATTTTTCCTGGAGTCTGCAAGCTCTTCCTTTAAAAGCTCGCGCATTTCCTCGTCTTTTTCGCTGTCGAGCATCGAAAGGCTGTCTTCTATGTTCTGTTTGTTCTTCTTGTAATCCTTGTAGGTATTTACTATCGGAGCTATGTCGCTCTGCTCCTTCATAAGAGCCCTGAACCTGTCCTGATCCGAAGAAACGGAAGGCTCTGCCAGCTCATTCATTATATCCTCATATCTCCTTATGAGATCCTCAAGCCTGTCAAACATGGCTGCGGCTCCTTTCTGTTTTATTTACAGCCCCTTCTCACATGTTACTACCCTGTCGTTTCCGGAAAGATCCTTTAAGACCTTTATATGTTTATATCCGTTGTCACTAAGTATACTGCTTACGGCTTCTCCCTGGTCGCATCCGATCTCAAAGATGAGCTTTCCGCCGGTCATCAGATGGCTTAAGGCCTGTCTGCTTATCTCCCTGTAAAAATACAGACCGTCTTCATGCCCGTCAAGAGCGATGAGAGGATCGTGATCTCTTACCTCCTCCATGAGGCCAGGTATTTCGGAGCTTTTTATGTAGGGGGGATTTGAGATCACTGCATCAAACCTTTCGTTTCCGATATCCGTAAACAGGTCGCTTTTTATAAACCTGGCGCTAACACCGTTAAGCTCTGCATTCTTTTTTGCAACGGCAAGCGCTTCCTCAGAGATGTCTGCCCCGAAGCCTTCGATGTCGTTTTTATATTTCATCAGGCTTATCAGTATGCAGCCGCTTCCGGTGCACATGTCAAGCACCTTCATGCCGTCCGTTATGAGAAGCATAGCCTCCTCGACGACGCATTCGGTATCAAATCGGGGTATCAGGACGTGCTTGTTTACGATGAACTCAAGTCCCATGAAATCGGCTTTACCGGTAAGATGCTGCAGGGGAATGTGCGATGCCCGCTTATTTACGAGCTCCTCATAAAGCTCTGCCTTTTTTTCGTCGCATTCCTCGTCCGGATGCAGATAGAGGTGGTTTCTGTCAACTGAAAAGACATGCTCAAGCAAGAGCCTTGCGTCGGTTTTTGAATCGTTTATTCCTGCATTTTCGAGTTTTTTTTCAGCGGATTCGTATATTTCTCTGTATGTCATGTGCTATGCTGCCCGGCTTATGATCTGTGAAGCTGATGCTTTACGTCTTTATGTGTTTAACCTAAATCTGCGGTTTTCTTGATCCACAGGTCCGGGTTTTGTATTTTTCTAAGCGTAATAATCTATCTCTTCCTCATACGGGATCTCGATGCCAAACTCGGACAGCAGATAGGCTCTCCAGTCAAATACCGCCTCAACCGATGCTATGGCAACCTCGGCCATGGATTCGTCGGGCTCTTTTGTCGTAAGCTTCTGTAAAAACAGTCCTGGCGCCGAGATGATCCTTACAAAGATATTATCGCTGCGGCCCGCAAGTCTTATGATCTCATAGGAAATACCGGAGATCACGGGTAT
>JAILPG010000283.1 GCA_024699595.1 Lachnospiraceae bacterium
AGATTACATACGAAACACTGATGCAAATACGATCACCGCGATAGGGGTCCTTGAGCATCTGATCCACTTAAAGGAGAATCTTGAGGCAGTAAGGGAAAACAAAAATATCAGGTATTTATATGCCTCTGTTCCGATGTTTTCATTCAGCTGCGCCTTTGAAGCCTCTCATCAGGACTGCTACAACAGGCACTGCGGAGGGACACACACCCATCTGTTCACAAACAGCTCGATAGAGAGAATGGCGAAGAATATGGGTTTTGAAGTGGCCTATGAATGGCGGTTCGGCTCGGATATCAACGATCTGTACAGATTCATAATGGTATCCCTTGGAAAGACCGGTAACACGGAATTTGCCTCATATTTTTCCGAAAAATTCACCCCGCTCATGGATGAACTGCAGCTGACACTTGATAAGAGCGAGTTCTCCTCGGAGCTGCATTTTATACTGAGGAGAGTATGATGATGCCAGGGTCATAAGCTCATAAGGCATTCATGCTTGCATGAAACTCCGCATGAGTTTGGAATTCGTGGGCATCATATGATGAAAAAAGATTTTGACACTAACGTTATATAATAGGAATATCTATGAACACCACCGAAAATCTGCTTTATCGGTGGTGTTCTTTATGGTATAGTGGATATAATCGGCGCGCGGAAAAACAACCTGTCCGGAACCTATACACATTAAATTATTCAAAAGGATCGTATCGCAGAAAAGGTGTATCACAGGTTGCCTAAAAGCCGTCGTTAAGTATGTTAGCGATCGGTCCGGGAGTAGAATTATGGATTTTGACAAGATAGAGATAAGATGGCACGGAAGAGGCGGACAGGGAGCAAAGACAGCGGCTCTGCTGCTTGCGGATGTCTGCTTTAAGACCGGAGCTTACGTTCAGGGATTTCCCGAGTACGGACCGGAGAGGATGGGCGCACCCATCACTGCATTTAACAGGATCAGCAAGAGCGAGATCAGGGTGCACAGCAACATATACACTCCGGATCTTGTAGTCGTGGTGGATGAGACTCTGTTATCCTCAGTTGATGTTACATCGGGACTTAAGGAGGACGGAGCCGTGATCGTAAACACTCCGATGACTCCCGATGAAGTAAGGCCGCTGTTAAACGGTTATAAGGGCAGGGTATACACGGTGGATGCAAGGAAGATATCCGTGGAAGCTCTTGGAAAATATTTCCCCAATTCGCCCATGCTTGCCGCGGCTGTTGCAGTAAGCAAGGTCATGGACAGGGACGAGTTCATCCGAGAGATGAGAGCTTCCTATGAACATAAATTTGCAAAGAAACCCGAGGTCATCGAGGGCAACATGAAGGCACTCACGATGACCATGGATTCGATAAAAGATTAAATCCGGCGCCGGGACTCGAAAATGAGTCCCGATAAGATTCAATAGGAGACTAAAGGTTATGAGGACAGATGTTTCAAAGATAAATGAGACGACCCCGTACGAAGACCTGACGGAAGGTCTGATAATGTTTGCGGGAGGTACCGCAAAGGAATTCAAAACGGGAGAATGGCGGACAAACACGCCCGTGTTTAACAAGGATGCCTGCAAGCAGTGCCTGTTATGTGCTCCGGTATGCCCGGACGGCTGCATTCCTGTGGAGAATTCAAGACGCCTTGACTTTGATTACGATCACTGCAAGGGCTGCGGCATCTGCGAAAGGGTCTGCCCCTTCTCCGCGATCACCATGGTCGAGGGCGTCGACCCGAAGTAAGAAGAAATCATATGTAGTCATAAAAGACTGCACGGACAGAAAGAGAGTAAAACCATGTCAAGAAAAGACAGAATGAGCGGAAACGAAGCAGTGGCATATGCGATAAAGCAGATAAATCCGGATGTTATGCCGGCTTTTCCCATTACGCCATCCACCGAGATACCGCAGCTTGTATCCAATTATATAGCAAACAATGAGATGGACACGGAGTTCATCCCCGTAGAGTCGGAGCATTCATCTATGTCTGCAACTATCGGAGCAGAGACAGCAGGCGCCAGAAGCCTTACAGCGACTTCATCCTGCGGACTTGCACTCATGTGGGAGGAGCTTCTTATCGCAGCATCTGACAGGATGCCCTGCGTGCTAGCGCTTGTAAACCGTACGCTGTCCGGTCCCATCAATATCAACTGCGATCACACCGATTCGATGGGCGCAAGGGACACGGGCTGGATACAGATCTATGCGGAGAACAATCAGGAGGCCTACGACAACTTCATCCAGGCTTATCCGATAGCCGAGGACAAAAGAGTGCACATTCCGGTCATGATCTGCCAGGACGGCTTCATAACGTCTCATGCCGTGCAGAACATCGAGCTTAATGAAGACAAGGACGTAAAGGATTTTGTCGGAGAGTACAGGCCGGAAGAATTTTTGCTGAATGATAAGAAACCGATCGCCATCGGCCCCTACGCCATCAGCAATTACGTGATGGAGGCAAGAAAGGCCCAGGAAGAAGCGATGGAAAACGCGAAGGCGGTCATCCTGGAGGTCGCGGAAAAATATAAGGAAAAGTTCGGCAGGGGCTTTGGATTCTTCGAGGAATACCGTCTGGATGATGCCGAGTACGTCATGGTGATCATGGGTTCGGCAGCAGGTACGGCCAAGCAGGCGGTTGATGATCTGAGGGAAAAAGGCGTGAAAGCGGGAATACTTAAGTTAAGAGTATTCCGTCCCTTCCCTGCAGAAGAGATAGCAGCAGCACTAAGTAAGGCAAAAGCTGTCGCCATCATGGACAGGACCGAGAGCTATAACGGCCACGGAGGCCCCCTTGCATCGGAGGTCCGGGCAGGTCTCTATGAAAGTCACGTATATACCGAGGCGGTGTGCTACACCTACGGACTTGCAGGCAGGGATTTCACCGTAGAGGATGTCTATGCGATCTTTGATGAGCTTAAGGACATCGCGGAGAATAAAAAGCCTTACAGACAGCACAGATATATAAACTTAAGGACTAAAGAGGATAGATAAATGGCCGGATATAATTTAAAAGAGATAATGAACAAACCGGAAAGACTTACTCCGGGACACCGCATGTGTGCAGGCTGCGGGGCGACCATAGGCGTGAGGGCGGTTCTTCGTGCCCTTCATGAGAATGACAGGGCTGTCATAGGCAACGCGACCGGCTGCCTTGAGGTATCCTCTTATACCTACCCCTACACCTCGTGGGAGGACAGCTATATACACAATGCCTTTGAAAACGCGGGCGCGACCTTAAGCGGAGTGGAAACTGCCTACAGGGCTCTGAAAAAAAGAGGCCGTATCCCCGAGGATGTGAATTACAAATTCATCACCTTCGGAGGAGACGGAGGCACCTATGATATAGGTTTCCAGTCGCTTTCGGGTGCGATGGAGAGAGGCCATGACATGGTCTATGTCTGCTATGATAACGGTGCCTACATGAATACCGGTATCCAGAGATCGAGCGCGACGCCTATGTATGCCGATACCACTACGACACCGGTGGGCTCTGCATCAAACGGAAAGATGCAGACGAGAAAGGATCTTTCGGCGATAATAGCGGAGCACAATGTGCCCTATGTGGCTCAGACCACCTTTACAAGGGATTTCAGGGATATCCACACGAAGGCCGAAAGGGCGATATATACCGAGGGAGCTGCGTTCTTAAATCTCCTT
>JAILPG010000300.1 GCA_024699595.1 Lachnospiraceae bacterium
GTGATATTGTCAAGTGCAGAGGTAGCCTCATCAAACATTAGTATCTTAGGCTTACCGACAATGGCTCTTGCGATCATGAGGCGCTGCCTCTGCCCGCCGGAAATGCCTCCCTGCCCCTCTGACAGCATCGTATTCATTCCCATCGGCATATTCCTTATATCATCGGCAAACCCTGCCGTCTCAGCTGCTTCCCATGCATCATTGACTGTAAGCCAAGGTGCTGAGATCACGATATTTGAATACACATCACCGCTTAGTAACTTCCCATCCTGCGTAACAGAGCCGATACGTCTTCTTAGAGACTGCGGATCGAGGCTGTTCAGATCACGGCCGTCATAGTAGACAGCTCCCTTCTGTGGCTTTTCAAATCCTAACAGTATGCGCATGAGAGTTGATTTGCCGCAGCCTGTTTTTCCTACGATAGCAACATACTGCCCCGGACGGATCTTAAGGCTTACGTTATCAAGGATCAGGGGCATGTCTTTACGGTAACGGAAGGATACATTATTAAGCTCTACCCCTCCGCGCAGGGATGTGACCATGATCTTGTCCTTACCGGTCTCGGGAACGGTATTGAGGATCGGCTTTGCCATTTCAAGAGAAGGCTTTATCTGCGCTATACCGGTCGCGACCCTTGAAAGCGACAGGAATGCTCCGTCTACCATTCCGTATGCTGTAGTGAAGGCATAATACTCTGCCACGGAGACGCCGCTTTTTATCGCGCCATAATATAACACCATGGCTCCGATCATCGTTATCGCCATGATGATCACACCGCTAACCCTTAACATCATGGGCGGATTATAGGTAAAAGCAGCACATTTTGCATATATATCTGCCCATTTTGCAAAGGCTCTCTTCTCAGCGCCCGAAAGGCGTATCTTCTGGATGCCCGTGATATATGAGTGGCAGATGCTGCTCTCCTTAACGGAGATGCCCATCTGGCTTCTCAGGACCCGGATCTGCAGCATGACGGTCAAAAGCGATACGAGGACTGTAAGGAGTGTAATGGTAAGAGACGGTATTACCAGGGCCGGCGCGTACTTGAATATCTGTGTGATATATACAAGCGAGAATATGCTCGACAGTCCGGTTGAGAGAGCCATGCTCACCATCTTGTCGGAAAGCGTGCCGAGGCTTCCCACTCTGCCTGCGAGCTCACCTGCACTGAAGCGTTTGAAAAAAGAAGGCGGCAGTGACAGTATTCTCATCATCGAAGCTGCTTCCACGGAAATATTAAGCTTTGTGCTGATCCTTGCGGATGCAAATCCCTGCAGGATGCGAAACATAAGCAGCGAGAGGGATATGGATATCATAACTAGCCCCATCCCTGCAAGCATCCGGATGCTTCCTGATCTGAGCACATCCGAAAAGAGTATCGCGTTTAGCTTTGGAAGGAGCATCCCCACACAGGTTGCGGCTGTCATTGCCAGGATAAGCATGAAGATATCTATGGGTGAGATCTGCTCCGTCATATACCTGATCAGATCAGAGGTGTTCATCGCCTTATTTGGGAAAGGTCTGTAAAAAGCTATCGCCTCATTTTTGATCTCATCTTCATTATGTCCGTTAACCGTCACATATTTTCCCTTATTTCTGTCATAGTAACGGTATCTGCCCGGACCCAAGGGGATCAGAGCCACCACACTGTCATCATCCTTTTTGGTGCCAAGCATTGCTCCCGCCGCATCTTTGTACCAGCCTTTGTCAAGCCTTACGTTTCGCCTCATAAAGCCTTGCGGATGTAAAAGATATTCAAGCACCTCGTTCATATCGGTAAGACTGTCCGGAACCTCGGAAGGCTTTAACTTATAGTATTTAAGGATCTCAGCGATAGCATCGGTGCTTAACTGCCTGTTGTGATTCAGGGCTTCGCTCATATGATCGCCCGTCACGGCGTTTGCGATGTTCTGCAGGGATTCCGCAATAGATTCTGTATCTGTTTTTTTTCTCTTGTTTATCTGTTCGTCAAACCAGCCCATTATCAGAAAGCCACCTGTAAAAGAGTATCATTCATTTGCAACCAGACGGGCATACATCCCGTTTTGCGCCATCAGTTCGTCATGTGTTCCGCGTTCCGCTACTTTTCCGTTATCAAGCACGATGATCTCATCACAGTCCCTCACGGAGGAAAGCCTGTGCGCGATCACCACGCAGGAGATGCCCCGGTTCTTGATGGACTCCACCACGCCTGATTCGGTAGCGGCATCGAGCGCACTGGTAGCCTCATCAAGGATGATCATTGTGGGGTCCTGAGCAAGCACGCGGGCTATTTCAAGGCGCTGTCTCTGACCGCCCGACAGATCCTTTCCGCCCTCCATGAGCCTGCAGTTGTAACCGCCGTCACGCAGCATGATATCCTCATGCAGCTTTGCGTCTCTTGCGGCAAGGATCATCTCAAAATCCTCTATAGTGTTGTCCCACATTTTTATATTATTGGCTATGGTATCTCCGAATATCGTTATATCCTGATCCACCACGGCAACTGAACCCGTAAAGATGCTTCGGTCTATCTCGGAGATCGGGATGCCGTCAAAGAGTATCTCACCGCTCCAGGGCCTGTAAAGTCCGCTTATGAGCTTTGCAAGAGTTGATTTGCCGCAGCCGGTGCTTCCGACAAAGGCCACTCTCTGTCCCTTTTTAAGCTCCATGTTAAAATCTGTGATAAGAGGCGGTGCAAGCTTCGAATAACCGAAGGTCACATGCCGCATTGACAGTGTGCCGTTTAGCTTTGCATATTCAACAGGCTCTTTTTTTTCCTCAAATACCGGATCATCCGGATACTTCATCACATCCTCGACGCGTTCCATGTCGGTCCGCATCTCCTGTATGGTCTGACCGGCACTTACGAGCTGGTTTGCAGGCTGCATGAACGAATTCAGGAAGCCCTGAAATGCAAATATCATACCTGCCGTGAAATGCCCCTCCATAGTAAGCCATACTCCTAAGATAAGGATCAGGCTGTTAAGGACCGTACTTACTGCAGAAGGTATCATGCCGAGATACTGATTGAGCTTCAGATATCTGATATTCTGGGTGTTGACGGAGGCCTGGTATCCGGCCCATTTTTCATAGCATCCGTTCTCGGCGGCGCTTGCCTTGATCGTCTCTATCATGTCAAATGTGTTCATTGTGGCGCCGGTGAGTCTGCCCCGGTCGCGCATGGAGACGCGTGTGATATTGATCCTCTTTGCGCTTATAAGCCGTGACAGCAGTATGTTGATGATAAGGCTTCCCATCCCTATCATGGTAAGCAGCAGAGAGTATCTGACCATTACCACAAGATAGAAGACCATCATGCAGGTGTTTAGAAAAAGAGGCGCAAGAGTCTCAACCATCCTAGAAGCGATCGTTGCATTGCTGTCTTTTCTTGACTGGATGTCTCCGGACATCCTCTGGTTGTAGAATATCATGGGGAGTTTCAGAAGCTTCCACATAAACGACGTATTTCCGAATGCAGCTAACTTGCCGTTTATGCGTAGCATATAGACCGCCTCTATTAAGGCGGCGGTCAGCCGGATGATGATCAGTATGGTCATTCCGGTAAAAAAAGGTTTGAGCCAGGCAGGATCTGCTCCTGTTAACAGCTGATCTATGAATACTCTTGAGAATCCGGAAGATATGATCTTTGTTAATGCGCCTGCCATGGTGGTAAGCGTCACGAAGATGACAGCAGGTCCGGCACCTGATAACCTCTCGCGCACATAGCCTGCCATCGATCTGGGCTTTCCGCCGGGCTCAAAGTCCTCTCCGGGCTTTAACAGGATCGCGATGCCGGTGAATGCCTCGTCGAAGCGCTCAAAGGTTATGCTGTAATTTCCCTTTGCCGGGTCGTTTATATAGACCCTGTCTCCCTTGAAACCGCACAGGACTACGAAATGATTGAATTCCCAGTGGATGATGCACGGGAAAAAACCGTCCTCTTTAAGATCTTCGGGTTCGAGGCGGTATCCGTCCGCCTCCATTTTGTAGTTTCTTGCAGCCTTTAAGATGTTTCCCGCACAGGAACCGTCTCTGCTGACTCCGCAGTCTGTACGCACCTGCTCGAGAGGTATCCATTTGTTATAGTATGCCATGATCATGGCAAGGCAGGCCGCTCCGCACTCCAGAGCTTCCATCTGCATGATCACGGGCACTTTTGCAACACCTTTTACGGGATTTTTTATCTTTTCATCTGTCTGCAGCATATATCCTTATGGTTGTTTCAAACCTGATAAATAACATCAAAGGAAACGCAGATATGAGCGTTTCCTTTGATAAGTGTAGCATACCCGTATTTTTGCGTCAAAACAGGAGAGAGTGGACAGATGGAGATTACAGGCTTAATGATCTTAGTTATCTGTATTTCCTCCGTATCCGGATTCCTGCGACCAGTAGTGGAGGCCACCGTTATCTTCATATACAGCTATATCGCCTTTCACAAAATCATCGTACGTAATATTTTCACGGTGTGCCGGCGAATCCATCCAGTCATCGATGACCTGCTGTTCATTATCAAAGCCAAATTGAAGATTCTCTCCTCCCTGAATGTCGGAATTGACCTGGTTCCATGCCGCTCCGCCCGGCCTTTCATGATTCCAGGTTTCCTCAGCCGCTTCTTGTCTTGCTTGGCCAACATCTTCCAGATTGAGATCCCAGTCAAGCTCTGAAAGCCCTGCCTGATTACGCTCTTCATTGATGATATTACCCGCGTCCATGGCAAGCGCTCTCAATTCACTGTCTTGTCCGTCACTGACACCGCCGTATACAGTATCAAGATCTTCCTGACTTATCTTTTTGTTACTGAGTCTGTCTGTATCTGCATCGTTCTGATTCTGTCTGCTCATGATTCCTCCTGAGGGGATGTGGATATATATTGAAATCATTTATGATACCTGTGCATGGCTCCGAGGCTGGTTGCTCCCGCCATCATATTTATATACGAAGCGGTAGCTGCCCTGGCAGAAAAAAGTGGTCACTGCAGCGCTATCTCCGTAGAGCCGATATCTGAGAAGGTGTTGTAGTTGTCATGTATCGTAAGTGTGAGCGGTGAGGTCTTGTTTACAAGCTTTACGGTGTAGCAGGCCTCGACCGAAGCGCCGTTTGAGATCTTCTGATCCTTATTGTAGAGCTCATCGGGAGGCTCTGACAGTGCTGCAAAGGTTTCGCAGCTCTGGCCTTCCTGGGTTACAAGCGGGACATATACCTCGGACATCGACAGTTCATCGGCGGTCCTGTTTTCAAAGGTAAAGTAGATCACGGCAGCAGGATTGCCGTCAATGTCATCCGTAAGCTGGACCTTGGTACAGGTCAGCGCAAACTGCTCGTTGTTCACATTTACCGAACCGCTGTTGCCCTCTGAGGAGCTTTCCTGCGAGGTATTCTTGCCCATGGCGTCTGCTATGTCGAAGTCCTTGTTGTTAAGCTTCAGTACAAAGTGGATGAGTACGCACAAAAGGCCAATGAATACGATCCCTTCTATGGTCAGGATGATCGCGCTCATGATCTTAAAACGCTTATCCTTCTGTTTCCGTTCATAGGCTCTTGAATAGTGGGCTACATCCTCCTCATTGAGATCATTTATGAGCTTTTTGTCTCTGCTCTTATCATCAGAGGTCTTTTTTCTTTTTCCTGTTTCTTCGGCGTCTCTCTTTGACTTGTCCTCGTTGAACTTCTTTGCGGGGTTGGTCATGTCAGAGGTCTTTACATGCTTATTCCGGGATGAGCTGCCTGCTCCCGTTTTGTAAGGATCCGTCCCGTAGCCTGCACCTGCTCCTGTTTTGTAAGGGCCTGCCTGATAGCCTGCACCGGTGTTGTATGCATCCATCCTGCCTGATCCCTGAGGAGAGGGTGAGCTGTTCATATTATTGACAGCAGCTGGGTCGTTATGATCAAGGACACTGTCACCTACTGAAAAATCGATGGATGAGCCCTGTTTCTTGTTTCCCTTCTGCTGTTTTTTTCTTGCCTTTATTTCTTCCGGCGTAAGCTTACGCCTTACGATCTTTTTGTTTTCTGCCATGTTTGTTCCGTTCTTTTCATTCAGGATTTCGAGGGCTTGGTAAAACAGCTTTTTTTGCCCTCATAGTCTGTGCCGGTCTCCGACCTGAAATGCTCGAAATACAGCTCGGGATCCTTCATTACATCATACATCGTGAAGTATGCTTTAAGGATCATCTCGGAGGGGTTGTACTTAAGTCCGAACTTGCCCTCGTCGATCGCGGCCTTGAAGCGGTCTGTCTGCCACACGAGGATGTCGACAACCGTCATTCCCTTTACGTTTAGGCTGCAGAGGAAATCCTCATGCAGACGGTAATAATCGATCTCCTCATAGAGCTCATGTTCACTGAGCACCCTTGACATCAGCTCCTCCGCAAAGGAAGGATCATCCGTAAAATCAAGGGATTTCTTTTTTATCCATTCATACAGTTTTCTCTGTGCGTCGGTCAATGTTTCGGGTTTCATATGTCTGTACTGCTTAGTTTGTGCGGATTTCGTTAATCCGTTTGCTAGCTGCGTATAGCGGATTCCACTAATCCGTTTGCTAGTTGCGCATAGCGGATTTCGTTAATCCGTTTACAGGATGTGTATAGCGGATTAAGAAAGCAGGTGAGCTGCTAATGATTAATTCGCATAACTATGATCATCGTATCAATGACAGTATAGCACATATCGTATAAATCTTCTCTTTCCATTTTTGGCTGTATTTTTCTATTGAGATAATATTCAAATTCTTGTATTATGATGCTGACTGTGAAAAGAATAATTCCGATTCCAGCGCATTTTATGCCTAATTTAATACAAATCTTTGATTTAGCCATCAAAAATCCTTCTTTTCAACACAGTATCAATCAGTAAATATGCCTAAATTAAATAATAATCGAGGTTTAGTCATTATTTTTTCCATATTCCGGGTAATAATGCCGGCGGGATTATGGCTAAATTTAGGAGAAACTACGAATTAGCCATAAAAAGCAATTTCTGATAGAGAGAAAAGCTGGTGGAAACATGGCTAAAATGAGAAAAAACTATGAATTAGCCATAAAAAGCGATTTCCGCCGTGGAGGAAGGCCGGTGGAAACATGGCTAAAATGAGAAAAAACTACGAATTAGCCATAAAAAGCGATTTCCGCCGTGGAGGAAGGCTGGCGGGGCCATGGCTAAAATGGGGAAAAAACATGAATTAGCCATAACACATCTATTTTCAGGAACACTTCTTAATTCGACTGCCTGAATGATTGCCTCAAATGATGTATATAAACGGATCCAGGCATAAAGATGGTCAGGTCTTTAACGCATTTCTGCAGAAAGGAAGATTTATCATGAAAGAGATCATTGTACGATTACAAATGAGAGCGGTTATTTTGAAAAAAGCCATAGCAAAGGCGAAAAAGGATACAGGCCCATATCCCGAGGGAAATCTGCGAATATCGTCAAATAAAAAACAGGTGCGTTACTATCATATTACGCGTAAAGGAGACACACAGGGAAAATATATAGAACGGGAACATCGGGATATTGCTGCGGCTCTCGCCCAAAACGAGTATAATAAGCAATTCCTAAAGAAAGCTGAGCATGAACTGGCAATGATAGAGCGGACCATCTCTCAGTTTTCCAGAGTTAACACAGATATGATATACGAGAATCTATCTATACATCGGCGTAACCTGATCAGGCCCTATATATTAACAGATGAACTGTATGCTGCAGAGTGGCAGTCCAGAATCATCAGGGAAAATCCCTACATGCCCGAAAACAGGATATATGACACCAGAAAGGGTGAGAGAGTTAGATCGAAATCAGAGGCAATCCTTGCGGATATGCTTTATGAGCTGGGGATTCCATATCACTATGAAAAACCGCTGAAATTGATAAATGGAAAGATCAGATATCCCGATTTTACGATGCTGAAAAAAAGAACACGAGAGGAGATTTATCTTGAACATTTCGGACTTATGGACAATGAAGAATATCTTACCGGAAGCCTGAAGAAATTGGATGAATATAGAAATAACGGAATATATCCCGGAAAAAACCTGATGTTTACATATGAAACACAGGATGATCCGTTAGACATAAAAGGCATTAGAACAATGCTGAAGGAAATACTGCTTAAATAACGATACCGTGTTGTGAACAACTGTGAAAGAAACTATAATAACAGCAAGAAATAAAGGCTATACAGGAGAGAATGACCGATGAGTACGAAGCTTAACTTTGCCAGTGATTATACAAGAGGAGCACATCCGGATATCCTTAAGAGAATGGTCGAAACAAATATGGAAAAGACCGCAGGATATGGGACGGATGAGTATACCGAGTCGGCAAAAAACAGGATAAGAAAAGCCTGTAAGTGCGAAAACGCCGAAGTGGAGCTTTTGGTGGGCGGCACCCAGACAAATGCGGTCATGATCGACGCTTTTCTTAGATCCTATCAGGGTGTGATAGCCGCTGAGACCGGACATATAAGCGTGCACGAGGCCGGGGCCATAGAGTCGGACGGCCACAAGGTGCTCACGCTGCCTCATGACCTTGGGAAACTGCAGCCTGAGAGTGTGGAAAAATACCTTGAGAGCTTCTATGGCGATGAAAACCATGAGCATATGGTAATGCCCGGGATGATATATCTGTCCCAGCCCACCGAGTTTGGGACGCTGTACACACTTGACGAGCTGAAGAGCTTCAGACAGATCTGCGACAGATACGGTCTGTCGCTGTATGTGGATGGCGCAAGGCTTGCCTATGCACTTGCCTGTCCCGAAAATGATGTTACTCTTCCAAAACTTGCCGAACTTTGCGATGCGTTTTACATAGGAGGGACGAAGTGCGGCGCGATGTTTGGAGAGGCAGTGGTCGTCCCTGACCCGGATAAGCTCCCACATCTGTTTACGATCATCAAACAGCACGGAGCCCTGCTTGCAAAGGGACGGCTTCTTGGGATACAGTTTGACGAGCTCTTTAAGGATGATCTGTATCTAAAGATCGGAGCTCCCGCCATACAGGCAGCGCAGATCCTTAAAAAAGCACTGAAGGAGAAGGGCTATAACCTGTTTTTTGACTCGCCGACTAACCAGATCTTCTGCATAATGGAAAACGATGCCCTAAAAAGACTCGCAGAGAAGGTTACGTATTCTTTCTGGGAAAAATATGACGAATACAGTACAGTCATCCGGTTCGCAACAGACTGGGGAACCACAGAGGAAGAAGTGAGGGCACTTACCGATATCCTGTAAACATATTTCCCAAATGTGACAAAAGTGTTTCCTTTTGTGACATTTTAGGCTATAATGGTTAGGGCAATTTAACAATAATATACCCTTTCGTTCAAGGTGCCCTGAAAGGGTGAATATTTTTTGTGTTTTTGTGTAATTGGAGGAGGATTATAATCAAATGGGAAAAGCAGCTAAAAAACAGCGTCAGAGCAAAGATAAACTGACATTTTTCTCAAAGATGAGCACAAAGATCACACTGCTTATCAGTGCGATCGTATTTCTTACAGTTGTCGTACTGGTATTTCTTGCTACCGGACGGGCAACGTCTACGATGGAAAAGACATATCTGAACTACGCACAGAATCTTGCGGAAGAGGCTGCGATCGGAGTTGACTTTGCAACCGATTTTGGTGAGGAGTCCTATGGCGGATATACCAAGAACCTTGCCGAGGAAGCTGCGGTTTCCATTAATTTTTCCAGAGAATTCGGTGAGACAGTCTACAAAGCCTATGCACAGAACCTTGCCGAGGAAGCTGCAAAGGCCGTGGATCTTGCAGACGTCGAGATAGCCGCTGACGGAGAAGATGCTGATGTGGCAGCAAATGCAGGTGCTTTAGACGGAGTTCTCGGAAATGTGAAGATCATCGGAGTAGAGGGATCTTATGCATACATGGTATCCCCTGACGGAACAATGTTATGGCATCCCAATGCAGAAAAGATCGGCAATCCTGTAGAAAATGCTGCAGTTAAGGGAATAGTTGCAGATCTGCAGGCAGGCAAGACCGTTGAGAACGGATCCGTACTGTATGAATATAAGGAAGCATTAAAGCTTGCCGGATATGCGTTTACCAAGGCAGGAGACATCCTCATAGTAACAGCTGACTATGACCAGTTCATGAAGATCGATTATGATACCCTTCTTGGAAACATCACAATAGACGGAGTCGAGGGTTCATATGCATACATGGTATCCCCTGACGGAACGATGTTATGGCATCCCAATGCAGAGAAGATCGGACAGCCTGTAGAAAATGCCGCGGTTAAGGGAATCGTTGCAGACCTTCAGGCAGGAAAAACAGTTGAAGACGGCTTTGTAGTATATGACTACAAGGGTGCCTTTAAGATGGCCGGTTATTCATTTACCGACACCGGAAACATCGTGCTTGTTACTGCCGATTACGATAAGCTCATAAGGATCGACTATGACAGCCTGATCGGTGCGATCGAGATATCAGGTGTAGCAGGATCATACGCATACATGGTATCTCCTGACGGAACGATGCTGTATCACAACAATCCCGAGAAGATCGGACAGCCTGTTGAGAACGCTGCAGTTAAGGGAATCGTAGCAGATCTTCAGGCAGGAAAGACCGTACCTAACGGATCGGTCGCTTACGAGTACAAGGGATCCTATAAGGTTGCCGGATATGCATTTACCAAGGCCGGAAACATCATAATAGTAACAGCTGACAGAGACGTGATGATGGCAGAAGTAACTCATATGAGAAATCTGCTCATCCTTGCCGGTATCATCTGCCTTGTAGCATCTCTGATCCTTGTAGCAGTATTTACGATGCTGATGCTTAAGGCTCTCGAACAGCTCGTTCCTGTTATCAATAAGACAGCCAATTATGACTTTACTGAAGACAGTGCCTCACGCAGGCTTGAGAAGAGAAGCGACGAGGTTGGTCTTATCGCGAAGTCACTTTCACAGACCAGGAACAACCTAAGAGATATGGTTGAGATGATAGCCCGTGCCGGCACAAGTATTGATACCAACGTCGGTGTACTGCAGGCTACGATCAACAAGGTCGGCGGCATCTGTGAAGACAACTCGGCTACAACCGAAGAGCTTGCGGCAGGTATGGAAGAGACTGCAGCAACCACGACAACCATTGCCCAGAATGTTGAAAACGTTCAGGAGAATGCACGCGGTATCGACGATCTGGCTAACGAGGGAACAAAGCTTTCGAATGAAGTATACGAAAGAGCCAACGAGCTTGCAGCTACGACCGAGAAGGCAAGCAGAAAGACGATGGAGATATACGAGGAAGTCAAAGTCAAGTCCGAAGATGCCATCAATGCTTCACATGCGGTTAACAAGATCAATGAACTTGCAGACGCTATCATGGCTATCTCATCACAGACCGGTCTTCTTGCACTGAATGCTTCCATAGAGGCAGCAAGAGCTGGTGAAGCCGGACGTGGATTTGCAGTAGTTGCTACCGAGATCGGTAATCTTGCAACCCAGACTTCGGAGGCAGTAAAGAATATCGGAAGCATCGTTGCCGAGGTTAACAGTGCGGTTGATCAGATGTCAGAGTGCCTGACGCAGACAACCTCCTTCCTCGAGACCAACGTATTATCCGATTATCAGGAGTTTGGCAAGGTCAGCGTACAGTACAGAGAAGATGCGGATACCTTCGGCAACAGCATGGATAACATTAAGAGGAGCGTTGAGAGCCTGGCTGCCGATATCGAAAAGATCGTTAACGCCATCGGCGGTATCGATACGACCGTTTCAGAGACCTCTCACGGTGTTATTGACATAGCTGAAAAGACTACCGATATGGTCAGCGAGACCTCAGACAGCGCAAGCAAGGTTATCGAGTGTCAGGAGGCTGTAGCTGATCTTAATGACATCATCAACAAGTTCACTCTGTGATCAGAAAGGACCGATTCTTTGGGATGAAGATCACGGATATATTAAAAAGGGATGAATACGGCCTGTCATTTGAGGTGTTTCCGCCCAAGACGGACAGCAAATATGACAGTGTAAAGACGGCTACGGAAAAGATAGCCGATCTGAAGCCTATCTTTATTAGTGTGACTTACGGAGCGGGAGGGGGTACGAGCCAGTATACCCTCGATATAGCAAAAAATATCAGGGACCAGAAGAATGTTCCCTCCCTTGCTCACCTGACCTGCGTGTCATCAAGCAGAAAGACCGTGATGGAAAGGATCGAAGCCATGAAAGAGGCGGGGATAGAAAACATCATGGCCCTAAGAGGTGACCTGACTCCGGAGCTTATGGAAAGCGATCCCTCAGAGAGGGAGTACAGATATGCAACGGAGCTGATAGAGGATATTAAGAGCATAAGCTCTGACTTCTGCATAGGAGGAGCCTGTTATCCCGAGATCCATCCCGACAGCATCAACCAGAGAGAGGATATAAAGCATCTTAAGGAAAAAGTTGATGCGGGAGCGGAGTTTCTGAC
Organism: Lachnospiraceae bacterium; assembly: GCA_024699595.1. Next base: position 12,410 of record JAILPG010000300.1, read on the forward strand.
CACGCAGATGTTTTTTGACAACAATCTGTTTTATAATTTTCTGTATAAGATCAGGGAAGCGGGGATCACCGTTCCGATCTTACCCGGCATCATGCCGATAACAAATGCCAACCAGGTAGACAGAGCCATAAAGCTTTCTGGCTCATTCATGCCGCAGAGGTTTAAAAGCCTTGTGGACCGCTTCGGAAACGATCCGGATGCGATGAAGCAGGCGGGTATCGCCTATGCTACGGACCAGATAATAGATCTGTATGCTAACGGGATAAAAAATGTGCACGTCTACTCGATGAACAAGCCGGATGTAGCGGCAGCGATAAAGGGCAACCTGTCAGACATACTTGGAAAGGCGTTCTGAACAGATAAAAAGCAAGGGCTGTGAAGATTTTCTTCACAGCCCTTTTTAGGTTGTTTTATAGCAAATGCAATCGATGATCGCTTTTACTATAGCAGGATCCGGGATGAGGTGATCCTGCGATCCGGTATGTAAATCTCCCCATTTACATATCAGCGTTTCTGAAACCAACAAATGAGGTTAACAGTTACGTCTGTCTCTTCGGTGCACGCTTCCCGGCAAGCAGCTCCTCATCCTGCAGAGCCCTTCCGTAAGCGTCTTCCTTAGCTATCAGTAACAGATCTTCATCGCTGTTATTAAGAGCATGAAGAACTGCAGCATATGCTCCCATTGATACCTTGGATGAACCTTTCTCAATAGCCCATACCGTTGTCCTGCTTATCCCGGCCTGTTGGGCCACTTCCTCCACAGGAAGCTTCCTTCGAAGCCTTGCAAGCTTTATCTGTTTGCCCATCCTGTCAAGAATGGACACGGTACCGGGCTCAAGCACTACAGCCTTTTGCACCTGAACACCCCATGATCTTTATACCCCTGAAACTGAAACCGGAATTATCCCCGTGGTGATCCCGGTTTCAGTTTTATTCCCTCAACGTTTGTAATTATAAACATTATTGAGGATAATGTCAATATAAATAAACATAAATACGAATAATGTTTATTTATATAAACGTTATCCGGCAGAAGGCTTTTACGGCAGGCGGCAAAGAAACAAACGACAAAGATCTTCCCAACGTACCGCCTGCAGTCTTGCATTTTTCTTGAAGGTCATATGGAAAAAAAGTATAATAGGTTTGTTGGTTGCCACAGAAGGTAAACAGCACATATGGGAGGAACCGGTGTCGGAGCGGATCGTTTGGCGCTGCATATTCCTCACCGGGACAGGATGAATACTATGGAACAGGATATTATCAACAAAGTCTGGCCAAAATGGCAGACGGTAAGAAAGCTCGGAGCGGGGTCATATGGCAGTGTCTATGAGGCCGTCAGACAGGATCATAATCTGGAAAGCCGTGCGGCAGTTAAGATCATTTCTATTCCGCAGAATGCAACCGAGACAGACAGCTTAAGATCAGAGGGCATGTCCGATGACAGCATAAAAGCATATTATCAGGGACGCGTGGATGATTTCGTAAATGAGATCAAGCTCATGGAGTCCTTAAAGGGTACGCAGAATATAGTAAGCGTCGAGGATTATGCCGTTGTTGAGAGGGAAGGTGCCTTCGGCTCGGACATATATATCCGCATGGAACTGCTTACACCTTTCATTAAATATATGGAAGGAAAGACCCTGACACAGTCAGAGGTCATAAAGCTCGGAGCAGATATGTGCATGGCACTGGAGCTGTGTTCAAAAAGGGGCATCATCCATCGCGATGTCAAGCCCGAGAACATATTTGTCAATGATTTCGGAGATTATAAGCTTGGAGATTTTGGCATAGCAAGACGTTTCGATGAAGCATCCGGTGCGCTGTCACAGAAGGGAACCTACAATTACATGGCTCCCGAGGTGGCAAAGGGCGAGCGCTATGATGCATCGGTAGATATCTACTCACTCGGCGTAGTCATGTACAGGCTCTTAAATGAAAACCGCATGCCGTTTCTGGAAACGGAGGCCGAACAGGCTGATCACAATACGAGGATGCAGGCTATACAGAGGAGACTGAACGGAGAGCCTCTGCCCCGGCCAAAATGTGCGTCTGCGGGCCTTTCAGAGATAGTACTTAAAGCCTGTGATCCGGATCCGAAAAAAAGATACGGATCACCTGAGGAGATGAGAGAACAGCTGATGAATGCAATGAATGAGAATAATGAGATAAATGAAAACGGAACCGGAGATGTTGATGTCAATAAGACGGTATCCGTAAGACAGGCACCGCAGGGCGGGGTGAATACGGATCAGTCTCACAACATAGCGATGGGTGCGATCGCACGGGCCGCAGATCCGGGAACCTTTACCCCTTCATCCGGATCAGGAAAAGGCACGGATAAGAACAGGATGATCCCGATCCTCATCGGAGTTATCGCAGTTCTTGCAGTCTTAGTAGCCGTTTTAGCCATCAGATCGGGAAAAAAAGATGACACACAGACCGCTACGGCTAATACCGTTAAGGAAGAGGAAGAGCTTACCGAAGATACGGAAATGCTTGCTGATGCTGACAGCGTGAGCGATGTATCTGATACAGAAGATGCCTCTGCAACAGATAATACGGAAAAAACGGACAGCGAGACCACGGATAATACCTCAGCACTCTTAAGTGCCGAAGGCTCAGGAAACAACACGGTAACGGCAAACGTTTCGGATAACGGCAACGATGTTTCTGACAATGCAGATGTTTCAGACGATGCTTCAGAGGGAAAGATGACCCGTGAGCAGTTTGATTCGATCATTTCCGAATATGACCAAAAGTATTCAAATACAAGCAAATTTCTGCGGGCAAGCGCCAATTCATATGAACTGTTATTCATTGACGATGATGATATCCCGGAGCTTCTGTACAGTGACAGCAATTCTCTGTGTATAGTGAATTCTGAGGGCAGGGAATTATTCTTAAGGGACAATATCCGCGATAGCGAAACGGAGCTGTATTATCTGGAAAAGGAAGGGATGATACTCCTTGTAGAGACTATTCCGGACCAGACATGGTACGTAAGGGATTACTATTATTACAAGCAGGCTGTAAACGGAGTAATGACTACTTCGGAGGCGGATAGATTCCTAAAATACACTTCATACGAGGACAGTACGGTGGTTACCTACAGGAATGCCGCGGTAAATGATGCCCCTAAGGAAATGTTTGATGACTATCTGGTAAAATATGAATCAGATAACAATAAATTCAAAAAGATCCCGCTTGATTATTCGGAAATGCATCACCGGATAAGCGAGGCAGGGGATGATTTTTACAAAGAGCATTTCGAAAACTGACAGATAACATTATAAGACGGGATTTTGACCCCGACATCATATACAATACAGGGATACTTGAAAAACAGAGACATGGGAGGGAACAAGATGAAATGTATTCAATGCGGCGCTGAGATCGAGGACGGGAGCATCTTCTGTTCAAAATGCGGAAAGCCGACAGGCATTCAGCCTGCAGGCGGAGAGCCGGCGGGCGGACAGGACGTAAATATGCAGCAGATGAACGGACAGCAGGCAGGTGCAGATACAAGCATGCAGCCCGATTTTGATCTGGATCAGACTGTAAGTGTCAGGGTTGCACCGCCTGAAGGAGCGCAGGCAGGTGAGATACCGGCGGATGAAAAGAAGATCGACATCCTGACGGGCGATAACCACGCGGATTCGAGGCGTTTTAAAAGACCCGGAGGATCCGACGCCATGAGAAGGAAAAGGCGAGACGAGGCTGATGATTTTGAAGAGAGAGAGAATAAGCTTTTCGGCTTCAAACCGGGCGTGCTTATAGGTGTCATAGCTGCAGTGGTCGTTGTCTGTGTGATCATAGGCCTTATGTCCAAGGGCGGCAACAAAGCATCTGTCAGCTCCAGAGATGAGATAGCGGTCACAGCCTGTGTTGACAATAACGATACGGCATATATCCCGCTCATGAACGGAAAACATGTGGATATCGATGATGTTACATCCGCGATGATATCTCCTGACAGAAATACGATAGTAGTTTTAGACAAATCAGGCGAGCTCTACACCACAGATCCCGCCAAGAAGAATAAAAAGGTAGTAGAAGAAGAGCTTGAAAACGGCGGTTTTTCCTATGTGGACAATGACTGTGTGATCTATACAAAGGACAATAAATCGTACATATACAGATACGGAGACGAAGAGCCGATCGCTCTCGGTGACGGCGTGATCGACGGATCTTACAAGGTAAATGGCGGCAATCTGCTCTTTTCAATGGATCAAAAGGTCTATCTGCTCACAAGGGATCTTACCGATAAGGAAAAGATCGGAAGCTATGATTACGGCTGCAGGACCCTCTATATAAGCAAAGACGGAAAGAGGATGTACTGGGCTCAGGAAGAAGATACGAACAGCTACAAGATATATACCTACAAAAACGGTGACAGGGAACAGATATGCACCTATTCATCACCTTATTATCCCGAGATTTACTTTAATGCCGATGAAACCTACGGACTGCTTGGATCAAGCCATGGAGAGACCTTCTACATACTTGATTCCAAGGGAAATGCGACCAAGGTCGGCATGGGCAATCCGCTGATCTTTTACGCATTCAGGCTCTTCACCGCAAACGGTTATCTGATCGATGATACTTCGGCTTCATTCCAGGGGGCTTACGTAGTGGTCGACGGAGGCGAGAATGCGGAATTCAAGATGGATTATGATGAGCTGAACCTTTATTACATCAACAAAAAGGGTGAGAGGGAAAAGAAGATGATGACCGGCCTTTCGGAACTCTCCATTCAGAACGGTCTTCTCTATTATCTTGAGGATGATGAGCTGCACTGCGCAAAGCTTTCCGGTCCTGAGGTAAAAAAGGATGACAGGATAGCGCAGGATGTTGACTACCTGATCGATGCAAGAGGCAATAACGTATTCTACATTACGGATTCATATACCTCCGGAGAAAATGAATACTGGACGATATATGTAAGTGAAAGAGGCGGAGATCCCGTAAAGGTGCGCGATGAAGTATATGGTGTGGGATATTATATAAGCGCAGACGGAAATACACTGTATTATTTCAGCGAGCCGGACAACAGTGCCCAGAATTCCTATGCCAGCGCGACCCTGTACAAGTATGACGTTTCAAAGAAGAAATCCGAGAAAATATCCGACTCTGTCTGCATCGGAATGCTCTCTGACGGAAAGAACCGGATCGGAAGCAACTCCAGGATCCTTGATGATTCCTTCATATTCTACAAGCAGGTGGACAGCGATGACATCCACTGGATATATTATGACGGCAAAAAGTGCAACGCCATGGTCGAAGGGCTGGAAAGCGACAACCTGAGATAAATCCTTGGAAAAACTTAGCTGTTACGGAAATAAACAATCTGCGGCAGTGCAGTAAGAACAGAGGATACGCAGATAGAACTGCTGCAGAAAAGAGAGGAAATCTAACTCATGAAAAGAACATCGGTCATGGTGTTGTGTTTAGTGCTTGTGACAGGCATGTTTGCAGGCTGCGGATCAAAGGATAAGATCGATAATGCCGGCAGGACACATGTTTTATCCGATCCCGAAACGGGAGAGGTTTTGGCAGAGTATTCGGAAGAGGAATGGCAGAAAAGGAAGGCTGAAGAAGAGGCCTCCAAATGCCATCATCCGAATCTGGATGCAAACGGCTTTTGCGAGGATTGCGGTGAGGATGTCGGTTTTGAGATCAGGTTTGATGAAGCCGAGACATACTTTAATATTGCACTCTCCGGTAAAAAAGAAGTGACACAGGAATGGAATGGTACGACTTCCGGATACTTTGAGTATCATATAACGCCCAATCCCGAATATAAGGACTGCCGCTTTACGAATGTCATGGTCACCATATACGGAACAACCGATGATGGTACTACAAGGCACATAAATGAGGATCTTGGAACGGGAGTGATCGACGAAACCGGTGAAGGTTATATCACCGGATACATGTATAATGTGTGTAATGTAAATGCGCCAAATGGAATGAAGGTGCTTTCAAACGGAAGCGGTACAACCCCACGGATACATTATAAGAGCGGAACAAGTAAGGCTAACGGACCCTCAAAAGATGCAGATCCGGATATCGATGTTTCCGACAGTCCCGTATACGAACCGGTACCGGTGAATGCGGAGGCGACACCCGAGCCCGTACCGGAAACCAAGCCTGATATCTTAAAGATCCCCATCGGGGAAGATGAATTTGACAAATATTTCACCATACAGAATTCAAAGGGCTGGTACTATGCCGTAGTCCCCAAACAGGAATACATCAACTGTACGTTCGAAAATATTGATGTTGAGCTGACGGTAACCCTTGTAAAGGATAATTACACCTATGACGAACTGCTTCATCTGCAGGATGACGGTTCGGCTTATCACTTTACCGATGGTGTTGAAGTAAATGTTGATTGCGTAAACAGAGTCACGGCTCACGATCCTTATGTCGGTAAGCCCTGTATATATATTTCAGAGGAAAAGGTATCTGAAATTAAAAAAGCATCCGAAGCCGAAAGCATAGTGCTTAAGGAAGGTGATTTTGACAAATATATGATACTGACCGAGTTGAATCTTGAAGACCCTGACGGCGGCCATATATACGCGATAGATCCCAAGCCCGAATACAAAGACTGTCGTTTTGAGAACATTAATATAAAGGTTTCAGGTAAGCAGAACGGTAAATATGTTGATGAACTTGGAAGCTGTGGCCTTCCGTCAGACGCGAGATGCTCGATATATTTAAGCTCCGGTAACCTCACGGACCTGGAGGTTCATATCCTCCCGCATAATAAGGAAGACGGCGATCCCATGATCTATATACAGTGATGCCGTTTCTAAACTGAGCTGATCCCGACTTCTTGCGAGCACTTTGGACGATCTGTAAAGGGAAACTGATGTATCCGGGTGATATGAGGTTTCCCTTTATTTTTTACATTTTGTTGTTTTTATGATATAAATGATATAGACAGGCATCAAAGGTCATATATCTTAAGACGTGATCTTAAAAGAAATATGGCTTTGGAGGCCTGATAAACACGTGTATAGGATCGTCTTAAGGCTTTGATAAACAGCCTGCGACCTGCACAGGGTAAGCGAAGAAACACACTAATTCATGTATAATCAATAATAATAACGCAGATAAAGGGAGCAATACAGAGGTGAGGAAAATGAAAAGAAGACAAAAAGCACAGCTTATGATGGTCATAGGACTGCTTGCGCTGCTGATAATCATTATCGGCGTCATCATACTGCTTGTGGTAAACAGAAAGAAATTAGAGGGGCTGACACTGACGCCAACCTTTCAGGAAACGGAGCTTGACGTTAATTCGGACTATATGTTCATAGTAACACCGGATCCTGACGGAATGAAGCTTAAGGATCTGCAGTTCTATGTGGATGATACGACAGCCGTATTCTCCACCGCAAGTGAAGACAACACGCAGGCAGCACTGCATACCGGAGCAGAAGGAACGCTGACCGTTTATGTACAGGAAGGCGATATCGTAAGTAATTACATATCCTTCTCGGTAGTAGACCAGACGGCTAAGGCCGAAGAGCTTGCAAGGCAGCAGGCAGAGGCGGACGCAGCAGCGGCAGCACAGGCACTTGAGATGCAGCAGGCAGCGGAAGAAGCAGCCAAGAAAGAATATGTAAAGACAACAGCAGACGTAAGGATCAGATCCACGCCTTCAACAGATGATTCCTCAAGCGTGCTCACGACCACCAAGACCGGAGACATGTTTGAAAAGGTAGAGGAAGTAGAAGACTGGACCAAGATCATATATAACGGTGCAGAGGGCTATATAAAGACCGAATACCTGACCACCCTTACCGAAGAGGAATATCAGGCAGCCCAGGCAGCACCTGCTGAGGAAGAAGAAAAGAAGGAAGAAAAGAAAGAAGAGAAGAAGCAGGATACAACAGCCCAGCAGACAACTCCGACACAGACACCTGAAGAGCAGGCGGCAGCAGCCCAGGCAGCGGTAGATGCAGCACTCTTACAGCAGCAACAGGAAATGCTTGCCTTACAGCAGCAACAGGCGGCTATGGCGGCCTTAGCGGGAACGCCAATAGCATGTAAAGATGGAACGTGCTACCTTACAGCAGCGCAGATTCAAACCGTACATGCTACTTGGGATTATACTGGAGATGCACTGGGAATGGCTACGCATCATTCCATTGCAGAACTTGAGGCTGTAGTTGGTCCTACACAGCATTAGTATATAAATAAAGAAAGGCTGATCTGATCAGTCTTTTTTTATTTGTAATGAGATATGTTGATACGGATCCGATAATGTCGTACATAGAGCAGAATCACATGGCTGTCCGCATGGATGCCACAAAGCGAGTTCCGCAGACGCGGGCCTGTCCCGCGGCGAGGATGTCTGAGCGACTGGCGCCATGCGGAAGACATGTGAGGTAGATTTTGCTCATATACATATTGACAAACTATGAGGCCGGGAATGTTCCCGGCCTCACTTATATGGTTATATGTTATGGATACTTACTCTACGATGCCTTCGCCCGCTTCATCCCGATATGTGTGATCCTTGCGATGAGATTGAGCATTCCGGATGCTCCTTTTCTTTCTTTATCGTCACTCTCATCCATATATTGTCTATTCACATCATCAGACAGATCCTCGCTCTCTTCTGTAAGCATTGCTTCTGCCTGCTTGACTTCCCCCGGCCCGGCATCCTCCGCCTGCTTCTTCTCCGCCGTATATCTCCACACTCCGCTCTTGTATCTTAACAGCCCGAGAATACCTGTGATCAGCCAGGTAAACGCTGTCGTAAGCCATACGCCCCATACCCCTATGAAAGGTATCATCGTAAGTGGCTTTGCAAAGCAGATCCTTCCGATCATCTCCACTATGCCGTTCATGAACGCATATCTTGCATCGGAAGCCCCGTTTAACAGACCCCTTGTGACATATATGGTGCCGAGAGCCAGATAGAAGAAGCTCGTGATCTTAAGAGCCTTTCCGCCAAGTGTTATGACATCTGCATCATCGACAAACAGAGCCACGATGTTCTCACCGAAGAACTGAGCAACAGGGATCATCAGAAGCGATACAACTGCCATCATCAGATACGCCCTTTTAAAGCCGAGCTTTACCCTGTCATATTTTTTTGCCCCTATATTCTGACCTGTATAGGTCGAGGTAGCCATCGCAAGCGAATTAAAGGGCTGCTGTACCAGACTGTCGATCCTTGAGGTGGCCGTAAACGCTGCGACAACCACAGACCCGAAGGTGTTTACCACGCTCTGCAGAGCCACACACGAAATCGCGATGAGCGAAGTCTGGAAAGCAAGCGGTACACCGATCCTTACACATTTCGATACGATCACCCTGTCATAATGCATATGCTCCCTGCCGAATTTAAACATCGGATTTTTCCTGAATGCAAATGCGATGCATGAAAGCCCCGATATCAGCTGGGATATAATGGTCGCGTAGGCAACGCCTGCGACACCCATGTGAAGAACACGTACAAAGAAAAGATCGAGCCCGACATTGATGATGCTTGACATGATCAGGAAATACAGCGGACTCTTTGAATCCCCGATGCCCCTCAGTATCGAAGATATGCAGTTGTAGATCGCCACACAGATGGTTCCCGCGCAGATGATCTTCATGTATAAAACGGAATCAGCCAGTATGTTGGAGGGCGTGTGCAGAAATACAAGGATCGGTCTTGCAAGTGCAAAGCCCAGTAATCCCATGACGATACCGCATGCGGACATGATATATACCGCATTTATAATGGCCTTTTTAACGGACAGTTCATCACCGGCGCCGAAATGCTGGGAAATGACTATTCCGATACCGCTTCCCATACCGAAGCACAGTGAGAAGAACAGGAAATTGATCGATCCTGTCGCACCGACTGCCGCAAGCGCATCTGCTCCCACGAATCTTCCGACGATCACGGAATCCACCATGCTGTAGAACTGCTGGAAGATGTTTCCGACTACGAGCGGAAGAGCAAAAGACAACAGGAGCTTTGTGGGAGATCCGGTTGTCATATCTTTTACATATTTATTATTCATACCTTTTTACCCCGTTAAACATGGATCACAGCAAACAGCAAAGACATCTTTATGCCGTTGTCTGCAAAAAAAATACACATGATACCGGCTTAAAGATCATATATCAGGTCAGGCAACCTAAGCGACATAAGGGGCAACCTGAACGACATATGGACTTTTGATACCGGTATCATGTATATAACACCGTGATAAAAAAAGTTAATGTATTTTTCGAAACAAATATGGTAGATTCATAACATTGTGAACGAATTGTATCCGGTCGCGTTATTACTCCCTGAAGAAGCTGATCGCGCTCTTTAATTCGTCAGCGGATGTATTCATGTTACCCATACTTGCTGATACATCATTTACATTGCCTGCGACAAGGCTTGTGGAAGCTGATACTTCTTCATTGGTCGCGCTGGTCTCTTCCGATACGGCTGAGAGATCGGAAATGGCTGACAGGATAGTATCCTTGATATCCGAGAGCCTTCCTGTAATGTCCTCTACCTTATGGATGTTGTCGATAGATGAATTGATCTCCTCATTCAGCGTGCCAAACTGGGTCTTGGTCTGATCAAGAAGCTCCTGTTCCTCTTCAATGATGTTCTTAACGTTATCCGCCTGAGCCACGCAGGTTTTGGACAGATTACTGATCTCTCCGACTATGACCTTGATCTCATCTGCGGAATCAGCCGACTGCTCGGCAAGGTTCTTGATATTGTCTGCTACGACTGAGAATCCTCTTCCCGATTCACCTGCTCTTGCAGCTTCTATGGATGCGTTTAAGGCAAGCAGATTGGTCTGCTCAGCGATCTCGGTTATAAGATTAACCATCTCGGCGATCTTGGTAACAGCTGCATTTGTTTCGTTGATGCTTTCAGATATGTTCTGTACTGCCGTTACGGATCTGCCTGAGCTGTTTATTATGTTGTTGATGCAGGAAACGGCATCTTCATTTGCTTTGCCCATATTTCCTGAGGACTCTATGAGGGTGTTGACCGTATCCTGAGCTTCCTCAACGATGCAGCCCATATCTATAACATTGGTGTTTATGTCCTGTACCGAAGTGGCCATATGCTCTGTTGTCTGTGCCAGTCCGTTCATTGCAGTTGATATCTGGGATGTGGAGTTTGATGATTCATTTGCAAGGTTTGTCGTTGATCCGATAAGCCCGTACAGGTCGTCCATGGAGCCATAGATCTTTCTTACAATATTTCTGAGAGCATCCGTGAGACTGTTGGTACTGTCTATAAGGATCGTTGTTTCTCTGATCGATGATTCTGCATTAAGATCTACATTCACATCACCGTCTGACAGCTTCTGTATGCTTTTTGCCGTTTCTTCGATAGGATCGGCGATCTTTTTTGCCAGGATGAATGCCAGTGCGCAGAATATTGCTATCAGGACAAGGCTTATGATTATGATCGTAAGAGCTATGCCTCTTTCTGCCGCCTGTATCTGTGTGGCAGGCTTTCCGGCAAATGCCATGCCGACAACCTGGCCCGCTGCATCCTTAAGAGGCAGATAGTATACGTAATAATCAAGTCCGCCTATTACAACATCTGTCGAGGAATAATCCTTCCCGCTCTTTACGGCTGCCCACACCTCGGCGGAGCTTTCGGTTCCTTCGTTTCTGGATCCGTCGGCATTGCGTAACGATGTCATAAAACGGATGTTGTCCTTAAACAGTGTCAGATGAACACCGGTCTTTTTGTTCATTGCATCTATGTATTCCTCGGGATTGTATTCTATAAATCCGTCGACGAGTGCGTTGTCATTTACAAGGTCATATGCGTAATAACATTCGAGACCCTTTGCCGCCACAAGGAGCTCTTCAAGAGTGGTCTCTTCAAGCTTTTCGGATATTGTTCTTATTGATGTGACCGCAAGTCCGATGATGGCAACGATCATAGGAACAATTACCATAATGATCAGCATCAGTTTCAGTGATATCTTCTTTTTCCCCATATTATGCCTCCATGCAATTAATTGAAAATATACTCAATGTTATGTTATCATTTTTTGTGCTATAACTGATAATGCAAATTTTGCATATAGGTATAATTTTTTGTTATACCAAGGAGGAATCTGTTCATGTCCCTATCACTTGATCATTACAAGGTTTTTTATTATGTGGCTACATACAGAAGCATCAGCAGAGCCGCCGTTATACTGTCTGTGAGCCAGCCCGGTGTTTCACGTACCATAGCTTCGCTTGAACATGAACTCGGGGTGAAACTGTTTAACCGTTCATCTACGGGCGTGACCCTAACTGAGGCGGGGGAGATCATTTTTTCCCATGTTGAGACCGCACTAAGACATTTAAATGCCGCAGAGGATGAGATCCGTACGACAAAAGAGCTGAAAAAAGGCATATTAACGATCGGTATCTCAACCGCCCTGACAAGGGGAGTCATCGAAGAACTGTTAGTACCAACATTTGAGGATTTTCACAGGAGGTATCCTGATGTAAGACTTGAAATGTTTCATAATTCAACACAGATCCTTACGAAGGATGTTGAGAACGGTTTTGTGGACATTGCTTTTATCCCTCACGATCTGATCGAAAGCTCCGGTTCCGGAAAGAAAAGCGAAAAGGTCATCTCTCTGTATTCATACAGTGATATCGTGATCGCGGGTCCTGAGTATTCGGATCTTACAGAGAGAAAGGTTTCGCTCGCCGAACTGGCGAAGTATCCGCTCATAGGACTTGAGGAGAGGACGGATACGTTTCAGTTTTATAAAGATTTCTTTTCAAAATACGGTCTGGAATACAGGCCGTCGTTCAAAACGATAGGTACGGGCCAGATACTGATCTATACCATGCAGAACTTCGGTATAGGCTTCATCCATCCTAATGATGCGCAACAGGCACTTAAAGACGGACAGCTCGTGCAGATAAAACTGAAGGAAGAATTGCCCGTAAGAACAGTATCCATATTGAAAAATGCCAGAGAAAAAATTTCATCTGACATTTTTGAAAAGATGCTGTATGATTCTTTATGATAGGTAACTGGTGTACACAGCGTGCATTCATCTGCAGTAAAAAGAGGGATTTTAAAATGCCCAGACGATGGGAAAATGGAATATCTCACCGAAGTATTCACATATGGCTGATAATCCTTATTGTGGTATGGTCGGGAACAGTGGTTTTTTTCACGATCCGCCTGACTAATACTTTTTTATCGATCACGGGTTCCTCCAAGCAGACCATGGAGCTGCAGAAAGCTGCCCATGAACTGATGAATGCATCTGATTATCTGACTGAACAGGTACAGCGTTTTACGATAAACGGCGATATCGAATTTCTGGAAAACTATTTTACGGAAGCCTTTGAGTCTAAAAGACGTGAGGAAGCGATCTCCCGCATGGATGTGGATGAGAGCACAAAAGCGGCTCTGAAACAGCTTAAGGAGGCAATGGACAATTCCGTAAAGCTTATGGATCTGGAGTACTATGCCATGCGTCTTGTCATAGATGCCAGGGGATATACGGACTATCCCGAAATCCTTAAGGGTATTGAGATAAACGAAGCTGATGCACTGCTTTCATCCGAAGATAAGATCAGACGTGCATCGGAGCTGGTACTTGGTGATGACTATTACGAACAGAAAGACCGGATCCGTAAGGACATGCAGGAAAGCCTTTCCGAGGTCGATAAGCTTGCAAAAAGAACAGAGGATGCCGAGCTTGCCTCTCTTAAGCATGATCTGCGCATCGTCCGCACGGTGATAATAATCCAGGCCCTGTTTATCTTCTTTATGCTCTGGCTCACCACTCATCTTGGGATCAAACCCATT